>JANQFM010000945.1 GCA_028277865.1 Acidobacteriota bacterium | reverse complement strand
TTCAGCCTCACTCGGGCAGTTCGGCCAATCTGGCCGCCTACATGGCAGTCCCGCAAACGGGCGACAAGGTGCTGGGCATGAACCTGGCCCACGGCGGGCACCTGACCCACGGCCATCCCATCAACTTCTCCGGAAAGCTCTACAATGTGGCGGCTTATGGCGTGCGCCGCGACGACGAGAGGATCGACTATCACGAACTGGCCGAAATCGCCCAGCGCGAAGAGCCCAAGATGATCATCGCCGGCGCCAGCGCCTACAGCCGTACCATCGACTTTTCGCGCTTCGCCGAGGTTGCCAAGGATGTGGGCGCCTACCTGATGTGCGACATTGCCCACATTGCAGGCATGGTGGCGGCAGGAATTCATCCCAGCCCCACCCCCCACGCCGACCTGATCACCACCACCACCCACAAGACCTTGCGGGGTCCCCGAGGAGGGCTCATCCTGTGCAGGGGCGAATATGCCAAGGCAGTCGACAAAATCGTCATGCCGGGCCTTCAAGGCGGCCCTCTGGTTCACGTCATCGCCGCCAAGGCGGTTTGCTTCAAAGAGGCCGCCAGCCCCGAATTCCAGGATTACCAGGAGCAAATCGTCCGCAACGCCCGCAAGTTGGCCGACACCATTGCAGCCCAAGGCTTCCGCATCGTCTCGGGCGGTACCGACAACCACCTTTTTCTGGTGGATGTCTTCTCCAAGGGCATCACAGGCGCCCAAGCCGAAACCGCCTTGGAGGAAGCCGGGATCACTGTCAATAAGAACGGGATCCCCTATGACCGGAATCCACCCCTGGTGAGCAGCGGAATCCGCCTCGGGACCCCCGCCCTGACGACTCGGGGGATGCGGGAAGCTGAAATGGAGCAGATCGGACAATGGATCAGCGAGGTCCTGGACCGGATCGATGACCACCAGTTCCGCAGCCGGGTGCGGCACGAAGTCCGCCGGCTGACTTCCCGATTCCCGCTTTACGCCAACCGCTTGGAGGCCCAGGAGTCCAGTGTCGGGTAAAAAAGCCCGGCTTCGTTCCAACACCCTGGAAGAGATCTTCTCTCCGGGAGGGATCCTCGACTCCCGCCTGCCGGGTTACGAGTTTCGGCCTTCGCAACTATCCATGGCCCAAGCGGTGGCCGATGCCATCCGCTACCGCAATCACTTGTGCGTGGAAGCGGGCACCGGGACCGGCAAGACGCTGGCCTACCTGATCCCCGCCCTGTTTACCGACACGCGCGTCGTCGTTTCCACCGCCACCAAGAACCTGCAGGAACAGATCTTCCTGCACGACGTCCCCTTCATCCAACGCCACCTGTCGCCACAGCTCAAGGTGGTATACATGAAGGGGCGAAACAATTACCTGTGCCTGAAGAAGCTGTCTGACCAAAGCGCCCAGGGACTGCTCTTTCAGGGCGCCCAGGCCGAACGGGAGCTTCTTCGGGAGTGGGCCGAGCGCAGCCTCACCGGAGACCGGGCCGAACTGGACTGGATCGGCGACGACAACCCCCTTTGGCGTCATCTGGACGCCCGCAGCGACACCTGCCTGGGCTCCAAGTGCCCCTACTACGACGACTGCTTCATCACCCGCATGCGCCAGGAAGCTCTGCAAGCCGACTTGATCGTCGTCAACCACGCCCTCTTTTTCGCCAACCTGGCACTGCAAAGCGATGAGATCGGCCAGATCCTGCCCGATTTCGGGGCTGTCATTCTGGACGAAGCCCACGAGGTCGAAGACATTGCCGCCAGCCACTTCGGGCATCAGCTAAGCAGCTACCAGGTGGACGAATTGGGACGGGACATGCAGAGCGTCTTTGCCGATTCGGCGAGGCACATCCGCAACACTCAGCGGGCCGTCGAATGCGGACTGGCGCTGTTCGCCGCCTGCCCCCAGGTCGAAGGCCGGCATTCGCTCAATTTCTTTCGCCACCCGCGCCGGGGCATGCTCGATCTGAGAGAGCACCTGCAGGAGCCTTACCGGATCTTCCGTCAGGCACTGCAAGGCCTATACCACGGCCTTCAAGCCGACCAGGACCGTCCGGATGAATCCGAATCGCTGTTGCGCAGGGTCGAACAGATGAGCACCGCCCTGGAATCCGTTTTCGCCGTCGACGACCCTTCCCAGGTCTATTGGTTCGAACAACGCGGGCGAGGCACATTTCTTCGCTTGACGCCCATCCGGGTGGCGCCCCTGCTCAGAGAGCACCTGTTCGAAAAGACCCACAGCGCCATCCTGACCTCGGCCACCCTGTCCATCGACAACCGCTTTGAGTTCGTCAAAGAGCGCCTGGGAATCCCCGACCCGGCTGAACTGGTGGTTTCCGGGGAGTTCAATTATTCTCAGCAGGCCATCCTCTATGTGCCCAGCTCATACCCGGAGCCCCGTTCCGAGTTCTACGCCGGGCGCACACTGGACGAGATGGAGCGGATCCTCAAGATCACCGACGGCTACGCCTTCTTGCTCTTCACCAGCTTCCTGCAGATGAACCGATTTTATGACGAGCTGTCCCGCCGACTGCCCTACCGTTTCTTCCGCCAGGGAGAGCGGCCCAAGACGCGACTGCTGGCGGAGTTCAAGAATACGCCCCGGGCCGTCCTTTGCGCCACGGCCAGTTTCTGGCAGGGCGTCGATGTGCGGGGAGACGCCTTGCGGGCCGTGCTGATCGACAAGCTCCCCTTCCAGGTGCCCAGCGAACCCGTGGTGGCGGCCCGCATTCACCATTTGAAGGAGGAAGGGCTGGACCCCTTCTACAGCTACAGCGTTCCCGAGGCTGTGATCACGCTCAAGCAAGGGCTGGGTCGCCTTATCCGATCACGCCAGGACCGGGGCATCCTGGCCGTTTTCGACGCTCGGCTGCGCACCAGAAGCTACGGCAGGGTCTTCCTGGAAAGCTTGCCAAAGTGCCGCTTGACCGATAACATGAAAGATCTTGAAAACTTCTACCGGCGAATCCCATCTTGAGCATTGACATGGGGAATGGGCTGGCCGGAATAGAGCGAGGCGACCCCGGCCTATCGGCTTGATTATCCGTTCCTATTGCTGACAAGGCCTCGCAATCCAGCCAGAGGGGGTGTAAATATGAAAGCCTATCGCGCCGCACGTCAGATAATTGTTCTCTTAGCGCTGTTGCCGATCGTTTTCGGCCTCTTGCAGGCCCAAAGCGGAGTGGTCAGAGGCGTCGTCACCGATGAGGAGGGCAAGCCCATCAAGGATGTCCAGGTCCGCATCGAAGGGATGAACGTCAATCGCAAGTACAAGGTGAAAACCAACAAAAAAGGGGAATTCGTCCACATTGGGGTCAACCTGCAAGGCACTTACCGGGTGATTGCCGAAAAGGAGGGCTACCAGGGCGACTTTGCTGAGAACTTACGGCCCGGATTTGACCGCAGCGGGCCGGGGGGGGTGGTCAACTTTACGCTCAAGAAAGGCGAGGCCCGCAAAATGGCCTTCGAGATGAGCGATGAAGAGATCAAAGCCGCCAGAGAAGCGGCCAAAGATGCCGAGAAGGTCGCCGCCCGCAGCGCCGCATTGCAGGCCGCCTTCAATGCCGGTGTCGAAGCCTACAATGCCGACCAGTTCGAGGTGGCGCGACAGAAGTTTGAAGAGGCTGCCGAGGCTGCTCCGGATGAACCCAATGCATGGGCCAACCTGGCTCAGACCTACTACCGGCTTGAGCAGTGGGACAAAGCTATTGAAAACTACAAGAAAGCCCTTGAGCTGAAGCCGGACGATCCCAGCCTGCTTCAAAACCTGGGAGGGGCTTACGCCTCGGCCGGCAATTCCGAGGAATCCGAAAAGGCTTACGCCAGGGCTGTCGAAGTGGCCTCTGAAACAGACCCGACCGTGGCAGCCGCCAGCCACTACAACATGGCCGTCAACCACATCAACGCCGGCGACAACGAGAAGGCGCGGGCTGCGCTGGAAAAGGCCCTGGCGGCAGACCCCGAGCATGCTGAAGCCCACTATCAGATGGGAATCATCTTGCTGGGAGTGGGCGAGATGGAGGACAGCCTGGCCCATCTCGAAAAATATCTGGCGCTGGATCCAAACGGCCCCAATGCCCAGGTCGCCAAGGACCTGCTGGCGTCGCTGAAGCAGTAGGGGGCAGAGGGAGTCGGGAGTCAGGGATCAGAAGTCAGGATGATTGGGAACGGGAGGGTCTTGAACTAGGATGCCAGCGGCTGCCGGACTCCTTCTCATCTGATTCCAAACTCATCCTTTGCTTCCTCTCACCCTTTTTCGAAGAGCTCTTCAGCCGGACGGCAGCCGAGGTCGGCCAGGCTGCGCAGGGAGCTGAGGGCGGCTTGGCGGATTTGGCCCCGCCCCTCGCGGGCCAG
>JANQFM010000577.1 GCA_028277865.1 Acidobacteriota bacterium | reverse complement strand
CCGTGTTCCTGCTCTTTTTCCAGTTCCAGGCGGGGCCGGTGCCGCCGTGCCTCGACGCCGCGGACGCCGACGACGACGGCGTCGTCAACGGGCTCGTCGGCTCGCTCGTGATCCTCTTCTTCGACGTTTTCCCGGTACTGGCGGCATCCGGAATAGGAGCTGTAGGCAGAAGTGAAAAGGGCCAGAGCCTTTTGAATTCCGTCATCGGCCATCCGGCGCAGGGTGTCGGGCAAAAGGGGGCGCCAATTGCGGTTGCCGAAATAGATGGGCAGCTTGATCCGATGGGCTTCAAATTCTGCACGAAGGGCTTCGATCAGGGCACGATTCTGGGCGTTGATGGGGCTGACGCCGCCGAACTGCTTATAGTGATGAGCGACTTCTTCAAGCCTTTCACGGGGTATCGGGCGCCCCCGCACGACATTCTCTAGGAAGGGCATGACCTCTTCCGGCCCCTCCGGGCCACCGAAGGAAACCACAATCAGGGCGTCATAGCGGGAATTCATCGCGTCTTCCATCAATGTCCTCCGGACACAAGGCTGTCCCTGCTGGATTCATCTTCTGCGCAACTCTTTGAGCTTCACACATTGCCTTCTTCTCAGGCCTTGGACTCGGCGGCATGCGCGGGGACCTCACCCTCCGGCTCCTGCTGCAGCTTTTCCATGGTAAAGCCGGTGAAGCCGTAGAAGGCCGAGATGACGGGGTTGCAGAGGTTGAGGAAACAGAAGGGCAAGTAGGCGAATGTGGCCACTCCGAGGGTTTGCGACATGAAGGCCCCGCAGGTGTTCCAAGGGATGAGGGGGGAGGTGAGGGTGCCCGAGTCCTCCATAATGCGCGAGAGGTTTTTGGGGTGCAGCCCACGCCGTTCAAATTCGGCCCGGAACATGCGCCCCGGCAACACGATGGCGATGTACTGGTCCGAAGCGATGATGTTGCAGCCGATGCTTGTGGCCAGGGTCGAGGCCACCAGCGAGCCGGTGCTGCGTACGAAACCCAACACGCTGTCGGCGAGTTTGTGCAGCATTCGGGTGGTTTCCATCACCGCTCCGAAGGTCATGGCGGACATGATCAGCCAGATGGTGTTCAGCATGTTCGTCATGCCGCCTCGGGAGAGCAGCTTGTCGAGGCCTTCATTGCCGGTCACCGCAGCATAGCCGCCGAAGAGCGACTTCCAGACCCCCTTGATGACAGCGATCCAGGTCGGCAAGCCGTCGGCTGCCGCATAGCTCACCACTACCCCGGTCTGGAACAGGGCGGCAAAGAGCCCGCCGATCAGAGCGCCCAGCAAAATGGCCGGGAAGGCCGGCATGCGCTTGATGACCAGCAAAATGACGATGACGGGAGGGATCAGCAGGTGCAGTCCCAGGTTAAAGCTCGAATCGAGTGCCGTCAGCACCTCTCCCAGATCCGCGCCGTTCCCCGAAGAGGTCTGGGTAAAGCCGATGATGCCGAACAGAGTCATGGCGATGGTCATGCTGGGGACGGTGGTCCACATCATGTGCCGGATGTGAGTGAACAATTCTGTCCCGACCATGGCGGGCGCCAGGTTGGTGGTGTCTGACAAGGGCGACAGCTTGTCGCCGAAATAGGCGCCCGAAATGATGGCCCCGGCGGCGATGGCGGTGCTCAGTTCCAGGGCGCCGGCGATTCCGATCAGGGCGATGCCGATGGTGCTGGCGGTCGTCCAGGAACTGCCCGTCGCCAAGGATACCACTGCGCTGATGGCGCAGGAAGCCAGGAAGAAGATGGACGGGTGCAGGATCTGCAGCCCATAGTAGATCATGGTGGGGACGATGCCGGCCATGATCCAGGTGCCGATCAGGGCGCCCACCGCCAGCAGGATCAGGATGGCGCCCATGGAGAGCCCGATCCCCTTCACGATTCCGTCCTGAAGCTCGGTCCAGGTGTAGCCGTTGTAGATCCCCACCAGGATTCCGGCTGAGGCCGCCAGGATGAGGGCGATCTGATTGGGTCCCGAGGAGGACTCGTCCCCGAAAAGCATGACGGAGCCCCACAGCAGCACGATCAGGATGAAAACCGGAAGGAAGGATTGCAGGAGGCCGGGTTCGGGCCGGCTGGCAGGTGGGGATTCGGTCATGATCTTCCTTTCTTCGTCTTCGTGTTCCCGTCTCGTCCCTGTCTTGAGACGGAAGCCACTAATCTAGTGGATCAAGTGCACCATGTCGAGCAACATTGCATGTTTTGGCAGCTGATGATAAACCATCTTCAATGAGACGCCGTGCATTCGAAAGCCTGGTCCGGCGGGCGCTCAAGCGCATTCCCAAGGAATTTCGCGACGTCATGGAAAACCTGGAGATTGTGATCCGGAGGTGGCCCGACCCCGATTTCATGCAGGAAGTCCTGGGCGACCGCCATGCCATGGCTTACGGCCTGTTCGTGGGCACTCCCTTGCCCGAGCAGCATGTCGGCGACTGGGGCGGGCTTCCCGCCGTGATCCACATCTATCAGGGTCCGCTGGAACGGGACTTCCCCGACGCGGAGAATCTGGCCAGGGAGGTGGAAATCACACTGGTGCATGAAGTCGCCCACTACATGGGGTTCGACGAGGAGATCTTGACCGAGTACGGCTACGATTGATCTTCCGGTGAATCGCACCGGCGTCATGGGGGCTCAGGCGATCAGGGCCCGGGGCTCCAGTCGGACGCCGTCGCTCCACAGCTTATCCATCCGATAAAAGTCGCGCGCCTCTGCTGAAAAGACGTGAATGATGAACTCCAGGTAGTCGATGAGAATCCAACTGGCCTCCTGGTAGCCTTCAACGTGGCTGGGGCGCAAGCTCTCTTCCTTTTTAAGCTTGGTGATCACCGAATCGCAGATGGCCTGGTTTTGACGCTGGTTTTGGCCATCACAGATGACCAGGAACTGAGTGAATGAGGCAATGTCGTGGACGTCCAGGACAGTGAGCTGATGCCCCTTTTTGTCTTCGATGGCCTCACAGACTTTCTTGAGGGTCTTCTTGGTGTCTTTCATAAAGATGGAATTTCTTGGCGTACTGCAGCACCCGCGGCGATAGCTGGAAGGGGCTTGGGATGCCGCCCTGAGCCAAGATTCTTCTGAGGGCCGTCGAGCTGACATCGGGCGCTTCCAGGGAAATCAGATAGGAAGCCCCGTTCCGTATGGGGGGCTTGTCCTGCGGCTGGACAGCCTGGATCCTCTCGCACAAGTGGGGAGGAATCGGGAGTTGACTCAAGTCGACGGCTTCTCCGGGTCGTTGGACAAAGATGAAGCAATGTTCGGTGAGAAGTTTATCATACTCCCTCCAGTGGTTCAGATCCCTCAAGGAGTCGCTTCCGGCGATGAAGCAGAAGGCCTGCCGGGGGAAGCGTTGCTGGAAGTGCTGCATTGCTTCAATCGTGTAGCTGGGGGCCGGGCGGGCCAGTTCCCAGTGGCAGGGAAAGAGATTGGGTTCGTCCAGCGTCTCCAGCACGGTCATGGCGTAGCGGTGAAAAGGGCTGGTCAAGCCCGGCTCATGCTTGTGGGGTGGGCGACGGGAAACCAGGAAGAGGACCCGGTCAAGGCCGCAGGCCTTCAAGACCCGATGAGCCACCAAGGAGTGCCCCCGGTGGACCGGGTCAAATGTGCCCCCCAAAATTCCCGTGCTTGCCGTCAAGAAGCGGTCTCCTTCTCCCGATCCGCCTTTTTCAAATGGGCCGCGATCGAGTCCTTCATCCGCTGGAGGCCTTTTCCGCTGACGGCGGAAATCGCCTCCAAGGGAAGGCTTCGGCGACGGCAGAATTCCTCCAGCCGCTGCAGGCGCTGCGGGTCGGCCGAGTCGATTTTGGAGGCCACGACCAGCATGGGCTTTTTCAGCATTTGGGAGTCGTAAAGCTCCAGCTCGCGGTTGATGGTGCGGAAGGCCTCCACCGGGTCGGGCTGTCCGGCCTGGCTGACGTCGATCAAGTGAACCAGCAATCGGGAGCGTTCCACATGGCGCAGGAACTGGTCTCCCAATCCGCTGCCCTGATGAGCGCCGCCGATCAAGCCCGGGATGTCGGCCATGACGAAACTCGAGTAGTCGTGGTACTCGACGACTCCCAGGTTGGGCGTCAGGGTCGTGAAGGGATAATCGGCGATCTTGGGCCGGGCTGCCGACAGGCGGGAAATCAGGGTCGACTTTCCGGCATTGGGAAAGCCCACCAAACCCACATCGGCCAGCACCTTCAACTCCAGCCTCAGATGGGCTTCCTCTCCAGGCTTACCTTCTTCGATGCGCCTGGGCGCCTGGTTGGTCGATGTGGCAAAGGCGGCGTTACCCCTTCCCCCCCGCCCTCCATGTGCCACGCACACCTGGCGGTCCGCTTCGTCCAGGTCAAAGAGCAACTGATCGCTGCCGGCATGGTAGATCAGGGTTCCGACAGGAACCTCGATGACCGTGTCTTGGCCATTGCGGCCGTGACGGTTGCTGCCCTCGCCATGACGGCCTCGCCCTCCTTTGAAGTGACGCTTGTAGCGAAAGGGAAGAAGTGTGTTGAGGTGGACAGTGCTGCGAACGAAGACATGCCCTCCATGGCCTCCGTCGCCGCCGCTGGGACCGCCCCGAGGGACGAATTTTTCGCGGCGGAATGCCAGGCATCCGTTGCCTCCGTCGCCAGCCTTGATCTGAATGGTTGCGTGATCGATAAACATTGCCCAGAGCAGATCTCACGCAAAGCCTCAAAGGTCAAAAAAAGAGCCTGCATCAACTGCTGGTTGAAACTTTGCGTTCTTTGCGGCTTTGTTCGCAAGCTCACTATGCCGCTTCGCTCGAAGGCGTGAAACTCTGGAATCCGTTGATCAGGAACTACGAATGTGGCGAGGAGCTTCTGAGAAGACCCACCAGGCCTCTTCGCTCAGCCTTCGGTCAGGACATGGACGAACTTGCCCCGGCGCCCGCGGTTTTGGAACTGGACGATCCCGTCCACTTTGGCGAACAAGGTGTCGTCGCGGCCCCGCCCGACATTTTGTCCGGGCTTGAGAGGCGTTCCCCGCTGGCGGACCAGGATGCTGCCGCCGGTGACTTTTTGGCCTGCGAACCGCTTGACGCCCAGGCGCTGAGCCTGACTGTCGCGGCCGTTCTTCGAACTTCCCAAACCTTTCTTGTGTGCCATGGCTTGTCTCCGAATCGAAATCCTGAAAAAAAACGTCAGCCCTAGTCCTTGGTCTCCTTTTTCCGGGAAGCCTTCTTCTTGGGCGCCGACTTCTTCTTGGGGGCTGCGCCCTTTTGGGTCGCTTTCTTTTCAGGCTTGCTTGCCTTGGCCTCCTTCTTTGCAGGAGCTTTCTTGGGCGCCTTGGCTTTGGCTTGGACCTTGGCCGCCTTCTTCTCGTCCTGCTTCGGCTTGGCCTGCTTGGGCTTCTCTTTCGCCTTCTTTTTGGCGGGCTCTTTGGCGGGCTCTGCCTTTTCG
Organism: Acidobacteriota bacterium; assembly: GCA_028277865.1. GTDB lineage: Bacteria > Acidobacteriota > UBA6911 > RPQK01 > DATIPO01 > JANQFM01. The sequence continues at coordinate 96 of JANQFM010000577.1, read as the reverse complement.
GTCAGGCCGATTGAATCGATGGTGACCTGGGTGAAGTGTTGGCGGTGCCCCCTCTTGCGGCGGTACATCTTGCGGCGCTTGAACTTGCCGACCACA
>JANQFM010000575.1 GCA_028277865.1 Acidobacteriota bacterium | reverse complement strand
CCTTCCACTTCAATCTTTTTCCACTTCGATCTCCAAGTCGTCGTGCTTGCCGCCCACTTCGATCGGCAAAGCGGCCCGCAACTCGACCTCGTCGTCATCATCGCCGGAAGGCTCTGTGGTGGAAAAGCGGATCAGGGCCGTTCGCTGGCCCTGGGCGAATTCCACCGAGGCGGGAAAGCTCTGCACAAGAAATCGGTTGCCGCTTTTCAGTGTGATGAGCACTTGCAGGTCGAATGGGGCCGGGCTGCTGAGGCGCAACTCGACCCGGCCGGGCGAATTGGGCTCCAGTTCCAGTTCGTCCGGAGACCATTGAATGTCGAGCTTGGCCTGAGTGTCCGAACGCAGCTCGATGTCCAGGTCGGCGTGATCGCCTCCCGCCGACTCGGGCAAGGTGGCGCGCAGGGTGGCCTTGCCCTGATTTGACAAGAAATCGATCCGCAGGGTGACACCACGCTCGCCTTCGGGGATGGTCACTTGGGAGGGGAAGGACAGCAGGTCATCCGAACCCTCTTCCAGGGTCAAGGCGACGGTCAGGCCGCCCAGGGGCGCCGGATCGCTGATCCGAATCCGGACGTCGCGGCCTCCGTTGGGTGCCACCCGGATGACTCGGGGCTCCCAGCGGACCTCCAGATCATCTTCTCCATCGTCACCGTCATCACCGTCACCTTCCTCCTCTTCCACTTCCACTTCGACCCGGCCTTCGAAACCTTCCGTGCTGACCACGATGCTGGTCTCGCCTTCAATCGTTCCGGCGATGACATCAAAGGATGCCGTCAACTCGCCGGCCGGGATGGTCAGCGAGTCCGTGGACGCTGCGGCGATTTCCGCGTCTTGCGAGCTGATTCTGAAGGCCGTGTCCTCTCCGCTCACTTGGCGCAGGATGACGCTGACAGGGCTGCTCTGGCCCGTCTCCAGTTCCAGCTCATCGGGAGACAGCTCCACCGAGCCGATGACGACGATGCGCTCGGCCAGGATCGAGAGCCGGTCGGTCAAGGTGCCCGTCACCCTGACCTGAGCGCCCACGGCCAAGGTTCCCCGGATCTCCGATTCCTCCGAGATCTCGACCAAAGCCTCCACACCGCCTTCCATGGTGATCAGGAACTCCCTATTACTGAGGACTTGGCTGATGATGCCCTGCAGGGTAATGCGGCCCCGCCTCTCCGGCTCGCCGATCCTGATCTCGTGGGCTACCAAATCGTCGCCCTCGACCATTCCTTCCACCCGGGCGAACTGACCTTCTTCCAAGTCATCAATGGTCAGCGTCCGGCCGTTGGAGTCGAAAATCTCGGCTGAGAAGGGGACCAGGATATCGAACAAGCCGACCAGGATGCGCACGGCATCGTTGCCCTGGGGCGTGACCGACTGGATTCGCCCCCGAACCTGGAAGTCGTTCTCGTCGTCGCTGACCTGGACCTCCCGTGCCAGAATGCCCTGATCGGTAAAGAGTGCCTCAATTTCGAGCAGCATGCCCGGCATCAAGTCGTCGACCGTGATGGGAAGCCCATTGATATCCCGGAATTCGGTTGCATTGGTGGCCCGAACCGGAAGCGAGGCCGACGGGGTCAGCCGCATGGTCAGCAGCGTAACCGAGGAGCCTTCCTTCTCGACGCTCTGCAGGACGGCGCTGAATTCCAATTGAGAAGCAGCCAGGAATGAGCCGGGCAAGATCAACAGCAGGACGGAAAACAAATAAAAGCGTTTCATCTCAACCTCCAGCAGAGACCCGCTCCCCAAGCAGCCCCCCGCGCGTTTACCGGTGCTTCCCCGATACGCCCTGAGATTGAGCCTTCCCGTATTGTCTTGCTCCCTGCAACAGAGGGACAAATGATATCAGCCCCAACATGCTTCCGTAAACTTTTGGCGAAAAATTTCGCGCCAATTTGCGGACTTCCCATTCACCGCAGCAATCGCCAATTCGAAGCGACATATCTTCGCTGGAGATTGGCCTCGAAAAAATGGTTTGGCGAAAAATTAAATACAAATTCATTATATATAACTTTAATGTCAAACTCTTGACCTTTGTTTTGGTTTCTGCTATTTTCTTTCCGGGAAAGGAATTTCCCAGCCCGGATTTCTCACGGGTTGCCATCGCGAGGGGCCGCAAGTGCCGTCCTGGCAAGAATCCGGGCTAGCTCTCGAACCGAAATCGACGAATCGTCTGTCGATAGTTTGAGCCAAATTCGCAAACCAATCAAATAAGGAAACGGAGGCCAACATGGCACTAGGAGACGGAGTAGGCGGAATCAGGTGGGGCACAAACTCTCACGACACATCAGGTGCGCAAGCGCCCTGCCTGGAAATGAAGCACGAATACTGGGAGCAAAGCAAGATCGGTTCCGGCCATACCTATATTGTGGCTAATGTCACGGTGAAGAACACCGGTGCCACACAGCTCAATGACATACAGGTCAGAGTGAATCCCGACGACAACTCACCAGTGCTGGATGCCGTTCTCGTCGATTCAGGCGGCACTGAGCTGGCGAACCAGACCGTGACCCTCTCTTTTGGAAACCTTGCCCCAGGGCAACAAAGCGGCAAGCAGAAGTATTGGTGGTCATTGAGGGTGGTCATCCCGGACGTCCCGCCAGATGCCTTCCAGGCTACTTTCAACCTGTCGCCGAAATTTACGGTCGAATATGGAGCAGTCGGCATCTTCAGCGATGTCAGCCAAGTTGCCAAGTGACCCGGACTGAGCCTGGAAAGGACAGCCCGGAAGCTTCGCTCCGCAATGAGACAGCGGGGCCGGTCACCAATCATGGGAGGAATGCCATTGGATCATGATTTTTGAGGAGTAAATGAAAGCCCCCGGCAGTGTCGGGGGCTTTCATTTTGTGAGCCGCCCAGATCCAGTCGGCGACTGCCTCCACTCCTCTTCCTTCACCGCAGCCGCCACGCCGCCCAAGCCAGCACCCCCGCCAACACGAGCAGCGCCGCCGTTCCCAGATTCAGCCCCAATCCATAAGTCCAGCAAAACGCCAGGCTCCCCGCCAAGACGCAGTAGTAGCTCATGGGCGCCACCGTCTTGCGGATCAGGGCGCCCTCCCGGCCCAGCAGGCCGACCGTGGCCGAAGCGGCCACCACATTGTGCACCGTGATCATGTTGCCGGCGGCGCCTCCCACCGCCTGGGCCGCCACCACCACTTCGGGAGCGATGCCGATCTGGCGGGCAGTGGCGAACTGGAAGAGGGAGAACATCAGGTTGGAGACCGTGTTGCTGCCCGCCGCAAAAGCGCCCAAGGCGCCAATCCAGGGGGCGAAGAAAGGCCAGCCGGCCCCGGCCAGCGAAGCGGCCCCGTCGGCCAGCGTCAGGGGCATGCTGAGCAAGCCGGAGAGGTTGTGGCTTTGGCCGGATTCGATGAATACCCGCACCATGGGCAAGGCGAAGAGGAGGGCTGCCGCAGCCGCCCAGATCTGCTCTCCGGCCAGCTTCCAGGAGCGCTTGATCTGGGTCCGGCTCATGCCGTGCAGCCAATAGGTGGCCAGGCAGGTGAGCAGGAAGAGAAAGCCGGGGATGTACAGAGGCTGAATCTGCTGTTCGATGCCTGTGCCAAAAATGTCGGTAGGGCCGACTCGAACCGAGGAGAGGATGCCCTGCAGGCCCAGCGAGGGAAGGCGGGTGACCAGCAGCAGCAGGGCGATCAACCCGTAGGGCGCCCAGGCCTTGGCCAAGGTCATGCCGGCCTGCAAGGGAACGTTCTCAGGGCGGATGGCGCCCATCCAACCAGTCGGCCACTGCTTGGAAGGTGCGAAGTCCCAGCTTTGGCGAGGAACGAACCAGCCCCGGCGGGTTGCCGTCACCACTATGCCCATCCCCACGGCGCTGCCCAGCAGGGATGGGAATTCCGGCCCCAGCAGCCAGGCGAACAGGACGTAGGGAATGGTGAAGCTGAAGGCGGCAAAGAGCGCGTACCTCCAAGCCTGCAGGCCTTCCCGAAAACTGCGCCGGGGTCCGTAAAAGCCCGTCAGCAGGCTGCACAGGAAAAGCGGCACCAGGGTTCCGGCCACAGCATGGATCACCGCTACGTGAAGCCCGATCCAGTCCAGGTAAGGGCGGTATTCCATGCCTTGCCCAGCCAGGTGCTGCCGGACCAGATCCGAATCCAGCCCTCCTGCGACTCCCACCAGGATGGGCGTTCCCACCGCGCCGAAAGAGACCGGAGTGCTCTGAATGATCAGGCCCACCATCACCGCAGCCATGGCCGGGAATCCGAGAGCCAGCATCAAAGGCGCTGCGATGGCCGCCGGGGCGCCGAAGCCGGCCGAGCCTTCGATGAAACTGCCGAACAGCCAGCCGACCAAAATGGCCTGCACACGGCGGTCGGGACTGATGCGGGTAAATCCCTCCCGGATGGCCGCAACGGCGCCGCTTTGGGTCAAGGTGGCCAGCAGCAGCATGGCGCCGAAAATGATGTAGAGCAGAGAAAGGGCCAGGAGCAACCCCTGGAGGCTGGCTGCGGCGATGACCGTGGGGCGCACTTGCCACACCTGCCAGGCGATCAGCGCCGTGACGGCAAAGGCGACCGGCATGGTGCGCTTGGCGCTCCAGCGCAATCCCACCAGCAGCAATCCCACCGTCAGGATCGGAGCGAAGGCCAGCAGGGGAAGGAGGCTCGGTTGCACGGGGCTGGAGACTAGCGCGTCGGCAGACTGACTGCAAGGCCGGCCAACCAGCCCAGAGCCGGCGAGGCGAAGCCTCCACCCCAAAAAGGGAAATCCACAAAGACACAGAGGCGACAGGGAGGATTCCTGATTCTTCTTTGTGCACTCTGTGACTCGGTGGCAAAACTGGACTCAAATGTGAAGAATCCTGCAGCCTTAGCTCGCGCCGCTAAGCGCTCATCTCGTCCACTGTTCAAGACTGATTGCGCTTCTGTTGATTTGAAGGATCCTTTAAAGCAGCCAGTTTTGCAATGATTTGTCGAATATCCTTCGACGGGGAAACCCATGCCAAGAAACTTTGCCGGACTTCAGGCTGCTTCCCAGAAGGATATGCTCAATGGTTGCCGCTCAGCTCATGATTTTTCGACAAAAGCTCTGGACAAATGAATTTTTCACGCTATGATTGGGAACTGCGAACGAAAAAGGGGGGTTCCTGGGTTGTCGCCCAGCAACTCGCGCATTTGATTGGATTTGAAGAGCACTGTCTCTGGGGATGAGAGTGCGGCTCTTCTATTTGTCGGGGCGACGAGACGAGTCCATCACTTTTGTCCTCTCCTTCTGCGAGGCGGGCGGCGGCTACCTTTCCTGTCGTGCGCAACAGAGTCCGCTTTCCGAAACAAAGATTCACTGCTGCGGCTTTGCTCGGAGCCTGCCAAGGGCACACGTCGGCAAAGACGCGGCAAGGAGGAGAGTTCAGGATGAAAAAGCTGCACGTCCTATCATTGCTCCTTATAGCCCTGCTGATGACCGGCAGCCTGTGGGCGCAGACCAGCGGTGTCTTGCAAGGCACCGTCCGCGACGCCCAGGGCGGAGTCATCCCAGGGGCCGAGGTGGTGATCACGGAGCAGTCGACCAATACGGCCACCACCACCATTTCCAACGATGCGGGGCTCTACCGGGTGCCCGTAGCGGCCGGCACTTACACCTTGAGCGTGGAAGTGACCGGGTTCAAGACCGCCAAGATCCAGAACGTCCAGGTGTCGGTCGGGATCACCACCACCCAGGACGTCAACCTTCAATTGGGGGACATTTCCGAGTCGGTCATCGTCGAGGCCTCGCAAGGGCTGATCGAACGCCAGGAGGCTCGAGTCACGTCGGTGATCGAGGGACAGCAAATCACTGAGCTGCCATTCACCTCCCGCGACACCCTGGACCTGGCCTTGACCCAGGCGGGAACCCAGACTCCCGGGCGGGCGCGCTCCTCGACGGTCAGCGGGCTTCCCAAGGGCGCCTTGAACATCAGCATCGACGGCATTCGGGTGCAGAGCAACTTCCTGCGCAGTTCGGACGGGTTTTTCACCTACATCCGGCCCCGCATCGATGCCATCGAGACCTTCAGCCTGACCCAGGCCGGCCAGACGGCCGAATCCGGAGGAGAGGGCGCAGTCCAGATCGCCTTCACCACCAGGAAGGGCACCAACCAGTACCACGGCGGCGCCTGGTGGTATCACCGCAATCCCGTCCTCAACGCCAATTACTACTTCAACAACTTGGCCGGCGTGGAACGCGAACGCCAACTGCTCAACCAGGTGGGCTTGAAGGTGGGCGGCCCCATCAAGCAGGACAAGCTGTTTTTCTTTTTCACAATCGACAGCTTCCGGCTGCCTCAGCAGGTTTCGCGGACAGCCACCATTTTGACCCCTGACGCGGCCAATGGCCTCTTCACCTACAACGTTCAGGGAGGCGGCACCAACACGGTGGACCTGCTGGCATTGGCCGGCGGCAACGGCTTCCGCAACACCATCGACCCGGTCAACCAGTCGTTGCTCACCCTGCTGGCCAACTCGGCCAACCAGCCGGGCGTGGGATTTAACCCTGCGCTCAACCCTTACACGCAGAGCATTCGCTTCAACAACAACGCCAAGGGCGAACGCTACTTCCCCACCTTGCGGCTGGACTACAACATCAACGACAACTGGCGCTGGGAAGGCATCTGGAACTACAACTACTTCAACAGCGACCCCGACACGCTCAACGGGCGCGATCCCGCCTACCCGGGCGCTCCCCAATCGGGTTCCCAGCTTTCCAACCGCTTCCAGCTGACATCGGCCGTCCACACCACCATCGGGGTCAACAAGACCAACGAATTCCGCGTGGGGACGGTGGGCGGCACGGTGCTCTTCAGCCCCGAACTGGCCGTGGACAGCGCCCTTTACCCCAGCATCACGGTGGGCGGCCAGCCGGCCCGCTACCGGCCCGACTTCAGCCTGGTCACCGACCCGCTTGAGACCGAGTCGGACAGCCGACGCAACTCGCCCCAGTGGCAGTTCATGGACAACTTCAACTGGAACAAGGGCAATCACACCTTCACCATGGGCGCCGCATTCTCCCAGTACGACCTGTGGGTTTCCTCCCCGGCGGGCGCCCTGTTGGATGTGAGTTTCGGTGTCACCAGCAACGATCCGGCCGACGTGCTTTTCAGCACCGACAACTTCCCGGGCTCGACCACCACCGACCGCAACAACGCCGAAGCCCTCTTTGCCATGCTGACCGGACGCGTCAGCGGCGCCGGCTCCTCCATCTTCGTGGGGGACGGGGGCAGGGATTTCACATTGCTGGCCCCCGATGTAGACCGTTTGCGCCAGCGCGAATTCGGCCTCTACTTCCAGGATTCCTGGCGCCTCAAGCCGAGCTTGACCTTCAACTGGGGGTTGCGCTGGCAGATCGAAACGCCCTACGAGGACCGCAACAACAAGTTCTCGGAAGCCAGCAACGGCATCGCCGGCATCTGGGGCCCCTCGGGCGCCTTCAACAACTTCCAGCCCGGCAACACGCCCGGCCAGAACACCACCCTGGTGCAAGGCAGCGGCAAGGCCCTTTACGATACCGACTACAACAACTTCGCGCCCAACCTGGGGCTGGCCTGGAACCCGACCCTCAACAACGGATGGATGTCCAAGCTATTCGGCAGCAGCCCCGTCTTCCGGGCCGGCTACTCCATCTCATACGTCCAGGAAGGGCTCAACGCCGGCCTCAACGTGATCGGCACCGGCCCGGGCTACTTCGGCACCCTCAACATCGATGCCGACCAGGATTTCCCGGCGGGCACGGTCTTCGCGGCCGACGGCTTGCCGGCCGGTTCGCTGGATCCGGTTCGGGCCTTCGACTTCCCGCTCGACATCACGACGCGCTTCCAGGGCTTCAGCTACGACGAGTTCATTCCCGACCTGCAGGCGGGCTACGTGCAGTCCTGGTCTTTGGGAATCCAGCGCGAGCTGAATCCCAGCACGGTGCTGGAGTTCCGCTATGTGGGCAACAAGGGCACCAAGCTGTGGCAGCAGCTCAACCTGACCGAAGTCAATGTCTTCGAAAACGGCTTCCTGGATGAGTTCCTGCTCGCCCAGAACAACCTGGCTATCAGCCAGGCCATGGGCGCCGGCAACAACTTCAGTAACCAGGGACTGCCCGGCCAGCAGCCCTTGCCCACCTTCGAGGCGGCATTCGGCAGCCCCACTTCCGGCTTCTTCCGCAGCGGCAGCTGGTGGCCGCTGGTGCGGGACGGCCGAGTGGGCGATATCGCCAGCGGCTTGGTCAACAACTTCACCCGCTTTACGCGAATGCTCAATGCCGGCATCCCCATCAATCACTTTCTGCAAAATCCCTTTTGCAGCAGCTGCGGCTACACCGACAACAGCGGTTGGTCGACCTACAACGCCTTGCAGGTGGAAGTGCGCCGGCGCATGTCCAAGGGCCTGCTTTTCCAGGCCAACTACACTTGGAGCAACTCCATCTCCAACATCTTCTCGGTGGCCTCCAACGTCTTCCAGCAGCCCCGCACCCTGCGCGACCTCAACTTCGGGTTCGGCGCCTCGCCCTTCAACATCTACCACGCCTTCAAGGCCAACTGGATCTATGAGCTGCCTTTCGGCACGGGACGCCGCTGGGCATCCGGAAACGGCGTGATCAACAAGCTGACCGAAGGCTGGGCACTGGCCGGCATCATGCGCATACAGAGCGGCCGAAACTTCCAGTTCGACCAAGGCGGCCGGGGCACTTTCAACCAGAACGACAGCGGCGTGGACTTCCTGGTCGACCGCAAGGATCTGCAGGACTCCTTCGGGATCCGCCAGACACCCACCGGCCAGGTCTTCTGGTTCCCCGCCGACATCATCGGCTCCGACGGGCGTGCCAACTCCTCAGTGATCGCGCAGCACACCGTTCCCGGCACTTTCGGCGACTACTTCTTCTTCGAAGGCCCCCGCTTCACGCGCGTCGACCTGACGGTCTCCAAAAAGACCTTCGTGCGGGAAGGGGTCAACGTGGAGTTCCGAGCCGAGTTCCTGAATGCCTTCAACAACATCAACTTCCTCTTCGCAGGAAGTGCGGCGGCGGCCGGCAACGGCACCCCCAGCATCCGAAGCACCACCTTCGGGCGCATCACGAACGCATTCCGGGACACCTCGACCACCAACGACCTGGGCGGGCGCATGATTCAGCTCGTCCTGCGCGTCAACTTCTAGGACTGGACGTTGCAGTCCATGCAAAACGGGGGGCACGGCTTGGCCGGCCCCCCGTTTTAGGCTTTGGGCTTTTGGGGGCCAGTGCCATTGCTGCGGAGGTGGTGTCGGCTCATGACAACACCTTCCATTCAATGAGCGGCATTGGGCTAATCTAGTGCAGATGAACCGACAACTCCGCTACAATTTGGACGCAATGACACGCAAGGCCACCATTATTTGTTGGATTGCTGCTCTGCTCTGCGTTTTCGTCGGCTTTTCGCAGGGGCAGGGTCAGGGGCAGGCATTGCGGGGACAGGTCTTGTTCCCGGGCGGACAGCCGGTCAACCGCGAAATCCGCGTCATCCTGGAAAGCATCGAAAACAACCGGGTCCACGACATCACCTATACCGACTCCAACGGCCGGCTGGTCATCCAGACAGTCCCCGAGGGCAATTACCGCCTGCGCATCGACAGCGACGGCCCGGAGTTCTCGACCACCATTCAGAACGTCTATGTCACGCCCTCCAGCCGCTACGTCGTCATTCCGCTCAAGGCGCCTCCCCGCGGCGAGGCGCCCAGCGACGAGGTGGTGGACGCACGCATTCCCGAAAAAGCCCGGCAGGCCTACCAAAAAGCGGTGGAGCACCTCAAGAAGGACGCCCATTCCAAGGCCGAAAAAGAGCTTCAAAAGGCTCTGCAGCACCATCCCGATTACTTCGAAGCGCGCAATGACCTGGGAATGCTCTACCTGCAGGGCAACAAGCTGACGCAAGCCGAGGCCGAGCTGCGCAAAGCTGTCGAGCTGGATCCGCAAGACTTCCGCCCCCGCTACAACCTGGGGGTGGCGCTGCTCAAGCAGGAGCAGTTCGAAGAGTCCGCCGCCCAACTGCGCCAAGTGCTGGAAGAGCAGCCCGACTTGGCCGACGCCCATTTTTACTTGGGCGTGGCCGATTACGGCCTGCGCCTTTTCGAAGACTCCCAAAAGCACCTCTTGAGAGCTTACGAGTTGGATCCCGAAAAGGAAGTCGAAGCCCTGATGTTCTTGGGCAACGTCTACTACTTGCAAGGCCTGCTCGACAAGGCGATCGAGTCCTTTGAACAATACCTGCAGGCGGTTCCCGATGCTCCCAACTCCGACCAGGTCCGCCAGGCGATCGCCAATCTGAAGGCCGAAAAGGAAAAGGGAAAGCCATGAGCGCGCTGCTGGAGCGCCTGAGAAAACCGGTCGTCGGCCCACTCTTGCTGCTTCTTCTGCTGCCCTTGGCCGGCCTGGCTCAAGAGGGCAAGGATCGTCGGCCCACTCGACGGCAGGCAGAGGAGGAATTGGAGGACCACTACCGCAAATGGCTTCGGGAAGACGTCGTATACCTTATCACCGAGGACGAGAAGGCGGTCTTCGAAGAGCTTTCCAGCGACGACGAGCGTGACGCCTTCATCGAGCAATTCTGGCTGCGCCGCGATCCCGACCAGCGCACCTCCATCAACGAGTTCAAGGAAGAGCATTACCGGCGCATCGCCTACGCCAACGAGTGGTTTTACTCCGGCGAGCCGGGCTGGAAGACCGACCGGGGCGAGATGTACATCAAGTTCGGCCCTCCCGACGGCAAGGAGTCCTATCCCAACGGAGGGCCCTACTCGCGCCGCATGAGCGAGGGCGGAGGCCGCACCACGGTCTTTCCCTTCGAGCGCTGGCGCTACAACTACATCGAGGGGGTGGGCAACAACGTCGAGATCGAGTTCGTCGACCCTTCGCGCACCGGCGAGTACCGCATCGCCCTCAGTCCCCAGGACAAGGACGCCTTGCTGTACGTCTCGACCCAGTACGCCGGCCGGACCGAAGCCGAAGACCTAGGGATCGAAAACCGCTGGCTGCGCATCACCCGCGATTATGGCCTGGGCATCCAATCTCGCAGCGGCCACTACGCCATCCACCCCGACGATTTCCCCTTCGAAAGGCTGCAGCGCCTCAGCCAGCTGCAGCAGGCGCCGGTCAGCCAGGATGTCCGCGGCCTGCGCACCGAGGTGGCAGCCCAGGTCAGCTATGGCCGGCTGCCTTTTCGGCTCGACGCCAGCTACATCCGGCTGGGGAAGGATCTCTTCCTGGCCCCGATTACGGTTGAGGTCCGCAATCACGAGTTGAGCTACAAGCCCGGCCCCTCGGGCTACCGCGCCGAAGTGCAGGTCTACGGTGTGGTTTCGGACATGAGCCGCAAGGTGTGGCACGAATTCCAGCAAGACCTGGCCAACCAGGCGGCAACAGACGGACTGGAGGCGGAATTGGCCAAGGGTTCGGTCTTCCAGAAAGCCGTCCAGCTGCCCGCCGGGCGCTACAAGGTGGAAATCATCGCCAAGGATATGGTGAGCGGCAAGCTGGGGCATACTCAGGCGGCCCTCAACCTGCCCATGGCGGGCGAACCCTTGGAACTGAGCCCTTTGGTGCTGGCCGATTTGGTCGAAAAGTACGACGGCCAGTCCGAAAGCTTCGAACAGTTCACTTTGGGCGGCTTGAAGGTGGTGCCCAACGTGCCGCGCTCCTTCACCCGCCACGACATCCTGCATCTTTATTTGCAGGCCTATAACGTGCAGCTTGACCAATCGCTGCTGGATGCTTCGCTGGAGGTCCGATATTTCGTGATGGAGGAGGGCAAGCTGGCCATTTCCTTCCCCGATGTCCAAGGGCGTTCCATCCGCTACGTCTCTCCCCAGCGCGTGGTGCTCAACACGGCCTTCCGGCTGGAAAAGCTCAAACCGGGCAAGCACCGCGTCCTGGTGCGGGTCAAGGACAAAATTTCCGGCCAGGAAGCCAGCGCGGCCCAGACGTTCAATCTGATCGAATCACAGTGACGTTGTCAGTTGCAGGAGGGGAGCCGGAGACCGGAGACGGAGACCGGCAGATGCTAAGCTCTGCAGACCTTGGACCTTGGACCTTGGACCTTGGACCTTGGACCTTGGACCTTGGACCTTGGACCTTGGACCTTGGACCTTGGACGCTCTGCGAGACTGGGGGACTATCATGCAAAGAAACGGGACTCGATTTGCTTTATTGCTGGTTGCCGTTGTGGCCGTGGCGGGATGGACGGTGGGCAAGGGCAAGAAATGGTACGACGAAGAGCCTTATGAGGAGTGGTCTGAGAAGGAGGTCCAGCAGATGCTGGCCAAGTCGCCCTGGGTCCAGACCCACGTCTACATGGCCTCGGCGGGCGGCGGAGTCATCACCGGCGCGGCCCAAAACAGCAGCCGGGGATTGAACCGCAGCGGCCAGATCGATCCGGAGACACGCCATTTCCTGCGCTTTCAGTGGTTTTCGGCCCGCCCCATGCGGATGGCCCTGGCCCGCATGGCGCTGGCGGCAAACTCCCAGATCGACCGCCAAGGCTTGAACCAGTTCGCCACCGAGGCCATGCCCGATGCGGTGATCGCTCTGGTGCTGGATTCCAATCCACCCGGCTCGCGGATGCTGCGCATAATTCAGCGCTCCCTGCAGGAGATGACATTCGAACAAGCCTCCGAAGAAACTTTCTTGCAGACCCGCGGCCAAAAGGTGCCGCTTAAGGACTATCGGCCTCCCGAAGGCGACGGGACTGGCGCCAAATTCATCTTCCCGCGCACTTTGGACGACGGAAAGCCGCTCTTGGATCCCGCCGGCAAGGACGTCCGCTTCCAGGCCCACCTGCGCATCGCCAGCCGCGGCGGCAACGAGTCGCTGCGCGTGCGGCTCAAGTACAAGTTCAAGGACATGCAGTTCAAGGGGCAGCTGGAGTACTGAGCAGTTGGCAGTTGGCAGTTGGCAGTTGGCAGTTGGCAGTTGGCAGTTGGCAGTTGGCAGTTGGCAGTTGGCAGTTGGCAGCAAGAGTTTACCGCAGGCTGGCAGATTTTCGAACTTCATTTCGGGCACTTTAAACCTTGGATCCGAGGCTCGGAATTCCCCCAACCGACAACTGACAACCGACAACTGACTACTATCCCCCGTAGGACGTCTCCAGTTGCTGGTCGCGTTGGAAGCGTTGCAGGGCTAGGCGGATGAGGCGGTCGATCAGCTTCGAGGGGGGAATGCCGCTGGCTTCCCACAGCTTGGGGTACATGCTGATGTGGGTGAAGCCGGGGATGGTGTTGATCTCGTTGACCAAAACCTCGCCGTCGGGGCGCAGAAAGACATCGACCCGCGCCATCCCTTCGCAGCCCAGGACCAGGAAAGCCTTCACGGCCAGCCGCTGAATGCGGGCGATGGTCTCCTGCGGCAGCTGGGCGGGCACCTTGAGCAGGGCGCCGTTTTCGTCCACGTACTTGGCATCGTAGGAGTAAAAGTCGTGCTGGGGAATGATCTCGCCGGGCAGGGAGGCGATGGGATCTTCGTTGCCCAGCACTGAACACTCGATTTCGCGTCCCTCGATAAACTCCTCCACCAAGACTTTGTGGTCGAAGCGAAGGGCGTCTCGGACGGCGGGGAGCAGATCGTCCAAGCATTCCACCTTGTGGACACCCACCGAGGATCCCATGTTGGCCGGCTTGACGAAGATCGGCAGGCCAAGCTCTTCCGCCAACTCGTGGGCTGTCGCTCGCTTAGCCTCAGCCCGGCGCAGCACCCGAAAGCGCCCTGAGGGGATTTCAGCATCGCGCAGCAGGCGTTTCATCACATCCTTGTCCATGCCCACGGCCGAACCCAGAACTCCGGCGCCGACAAAGGGGAGCCCGGCCAGCCTGAGCAGACCCTGAATGGTCCCGTCTTCCCCCAGGGGTCCGTGCAGCACGGGGAAAACCACATCCAGGGAGGAGAGGGGACGCCGGTCGTCCAGGGCCAGCCACTGGCGGTCGCTCTTCCAGGGCAGCAGGGCGACGCTGGTTTTTCCATCTATGGAAGGCGGGTTGAGCTTGGCCAAGCGGGGATCCCCGGACTGCTGCAAGCGGGAGGAATCGCTTAGCTGCCAGCTGCCGTCCTTGCCGATGCCGATCAGAACGGGATCGTACTTTTCCTTGTCGAGCGCTTCGAGGACGTTACGGGCCGACTGCAAGGAGACCTCGTGTTCGGCCGAGCGTCCCCCGAAGAGAATTCCAACACGGATCTTCTTAGGTTGGCCTGGCAAGATGCTCTCCTCTTTTCGCTGTCTTCGTGTCGCAGCCAGCCAAAAAGGTCCGCTGCAACGCCGGGAAGTCTACAGGAGGAGTCTGGCAAGGGGGAGAGGAGAAGGGGGATTAACCGCAGAGGGCGCAGAGAGAAGACGCAGAGAGCCGCAGAGATCTTCTCTCTGCCCTCCGCGCCTTCTCTCTGCGCCCTCTGCGGTTAATCCCCGGAGACTGCTTCGACCCACGCCTTCTCCACATCCTCCAAGGCAGGCGCCTCGACAACAGCAGCCTCACCGATCGCCTCCAAAATCACGAAGCGCAGCGCACCCCGGCTGCGTTTCTTGTCCTGCTGCATCGACTGGTAAAGGTCGGCGAAAGGAACTGGGGCCGAGGGGCGCTCGCCCAGGCCGTCGATGAGCAGGGCTGCACGGTGGCAGTGCTCCTGGCTGAGGCGCCCCAGGCGGGCTGACAAGGCGGCAGCCGCCTTCATGCCGTAGCCAACCGCCTCGCCGTGAGTGAGGTGTTTGTAGCCGGTGGCAGCCTCCAGGGCGTGCCCGAATGTGTGCCCCAGGTTGAGGATGCGCCTTAATCCGCCCTCCCTCTCGTCCTGCGAAGTGATTTCGGCCTTGATCTCGCAGCAGCGCCGGATGACCGTCTGCAGCACTTTGGGATCCCGCTTGAGGAGCGCATCGAGGCTGGACTCCAGGAATTCGAAAAAGCGCCGGTCTCGGATCAGCCCGTACTTGATCACCTCGTAAAGCCCCGACCGGTACTCTCGCTCGGGTAGGCTGGAGAGCGTCTGGGGGTCGATGCAGACTAGGTGCGGCTGATGAAAGGCGCCGATCAGGTTCTTGCCCAGGGGGTGGTTAACGCCCGTCTTGCCGCCCACCGAGCTGTCGACCTGGGCCAGCAATGTGGTGGGGATCTGAATGTAGGGGATGCCCCGCAGGAAGGTCGCCGCCGCGAAACCCGCGATATCGCCCGTCACGCCTCCGCCCAAAGCGATCAGGCCGCAAGAGCGGTCGGCTTGCCGTTCGATCAGGGCAGTGTAGATGGTGGAAGCGGTGTCCAGGTTCTTGTGCTGCTCTCCGTCGGCAATCAGGATTTCCTCAACCGAAAACCCATCCGAGAGCCCCTCCATCACGATCGAGCCGTAAAGCTCAAAAACGCGTGGATTGGAAACCAGCAAGAGCCGTTCCGGCAGTCCTCGCCTTTTGAGGATCTCTGCCAGTCTTGGCAGCATTCCCGCCTCAATTAAGATGTCATAGCTTCGTTCCTGCAGGTCGACGTGGACGGAAAGCATAATCAGTTGTCAGTTGGCAGTTGGCAGTTGGCAGTTGGCAGCAAGAGTTTTATGGAGAAGAGCAGGCTGTGTACTCTGAGGGCCGGACTTGGCCTTACTCCCCTCCCATTCCCCCAACTGACAACCGACAACTGACAACCGACAACTGCCTAAACCAGCATCCCTTCAAGCGGCGAGCTTGCCGCAGCATAGAGTTTCTTCGGGATCCTGCCGGCGCGATAGGCTAGGCGGCCGCATTCGACGGCCAGCTTCATGGCGCGGGCCATCCGGACGGGATCTTGGGCGCTGGCGATACCGGTGTTCATCAGCACGCCGTCCACACCCAGTTCCATGGCGATGGCGGCGTCGGATGCGGTGCCCACTCCAGCGTCGACGATAACGGGCACCTTGGCCTGTTCCAGGATGATGCGGATGTTGTTGGGGTTCTGGATGCCCAGGCCCGATCCGATGGGGGCGCCCAGGGGCATGACGGCGGCTGCGCCGACCTCTTCCAGCTTTTTGCACACCACCGGGTCGTCGTTGGTGTAGGGCAGCACCACGAATCCCTCTTGGACCAGCGTCCGAGTGGCCAGGATCAGCTCCTGGTTGTCGGGGAAGAGCGTCTTTTCGTCTCCGATGACCTCCAGCTTGACCCAGTTCGACAGGCCGGCCTCGCGGCCCAGCCGCGCATATCGGATCGCCTCCTCGGCCGTGTAGCAGCCCGCCGTGTTGGGCAACAGCATGATGCGGTCACGGTCGATGCAGCTAAGCAGGGACTGCTGGGAACGGTCGCTGAGGTCAACACGCCTAACGGCCACCGTGACCAGTTCTGTGCCGCTGGCCTGGTGGGCTTGGCGCATGACCTCCAGGGTCTCGTATTTTCCAGTGCCTACAATCAGGCGCGAATGGAATTCCTTTCCCGCGATGATCAGGGCATCGTTTTGATTCTCAAGCATGACTGGCGGCTCCTATCCGCCTCCCACGAAATGGACGATCTCGATGCTGTCGCCGTCCTGGATGCAGGTCTGAGGCCAGGAGGAGCGGCGGGCGATGGACCGGTTGACCTCGACAGCCACTTGGCCCGATGGCAGTTTCAGCCCTTCCACCAGCTTTTGCACCGTGCAGTTGGCGGGTACCTGGCGTGACTCACCGTTGAGAGTGATCTCGATCTGATCTGTCTCAGGCATCTTTTTTGTCCAGCATGCCAAGTCGGGCATGGATCGGGGAGATCAGGTCAGATTTCCAGCCTTCCCACCACTATCCTCTTTGCACTGAAGCTGCGTTTGAGGCGGGTGTTCTTGCTCAGGCGGCTTCGAAACGGACCTCCGACTCGTGATCTTCTTCGTGGCCTGTGCCATCATATCGCGGTCCGGCAAAATGCCGCAACAAAGGCCTCGCTCTCTGTGCCTTTGCGTCTTTCGTGGCGTCCTTTCTCAGCAATCCGACCCAGATATCAGGGACTGAAAGGAGAACGGACCTCGGCCAGGTAGAGGTTGCCCTTGTGGTGGATGAGCCGGGCTTCGAAGTAGGCCTCCAAGTCCCTCCAGCCGTCCGACTTGGTCAGGACCGCATAAGACTGCTGTGAACTTCTGCGGAAGTAGTCGATCAAGCTGTCCAGGCTGCCGATGGACTCTTCGCGGGCATGGTAGCCGGCATAGTAGCGGGCCGTGTGGTGGAAGTAGCGGTAAAACACCAGAGGGTCGGTTTGCGACAGGCGGGGGCGAACCGCTGCTACCGCGTCCCGTGCCGAATGATGGCTCTCGATGATGGAAGCGGCTGGGCCGTATGCCGTGCAGATGAAGAGCGTCATCATGGCCACGACGGTCAAAAAGGCTGAGGCGGGCTTGCTCCCGCCCAGCAGGGACAGCAGCAGCAGGCCCAGCCAGAAGGGCAGGG
The DNA here is from genome assembly GCA_028277865.1 of Acidobacteriota bacterium. Classification (GTDB taxonomy): domain Bacteria; phylum Acidobacteriota; class UBA6911; order RPQK01; family DATIPO01; genus JANQFM01. The sequence continues at coordinate 651 of JANQFM010000575.1, read as the reverse complement.
CGATCAAGATCCCCATCGGCAGAGAGCCGTAGAAGTTGGCCATGGCAAAAGGCATCGCCGCGCTCAACAATAGAATGAGGAGCCGCATGGCCTGGAGTTCGAGTTTGATGTGACGGTAGACCCTCAAGTCGATTTCCACGTAGCGGTCCCAGACCAAGGCGGCCAGGATCGACAGGGACGGCAAGATGGGCAGGATGTAGCCTGCCAATTTGCTGCGCGAAGCGGTAAAGAACATCAGGGGGACCGCCGCCCAGACCCACAGAAAAACCTCCCCTTGCAGGCGGCGGCTTTCATCCAATTCGCTGCGGCGGGACCAAGTTTGCCGCCAAGCTGAGCCAAGGAAGAAGACCCAGGGGAAAAAGCCGGCCAGCAGAACCGGCAGGTAGTACCAGATGGGCTGGGAGTGATGATGGATGTCGGAGATGAATCGCGCGATGTGGTGATTCAACCAAAAGGTCAAGATAAAATCGTAGCCGTTCTCCAGCCAGACGAGCCAGAACCAAGGTACGGCAACCAAGAGCGTGATCAGGGCTCCAAGTGAGGTCTGGGCCAGGCTCCAGGGGAATTCTCGACGGATGGCGAAGTAGGCTCCAAAGATGCCTGCCAGCAGGATCAGGGCAACGGGCCCCTTGGCCAGCACAGCCAGACCCA
>JANQFM010000550.1 GCA_028277865.1 Acidobacteriota bacterium | reverse complement strand
CGTGGTCGGGATCTTCGTGGAATCCGCGGGACGGGGAGAGGTTGGTGGCATCGAGGCGCTAAGAAGCGTCGAACGTCGCCTGAATCTGATCGTGACCCTGGCGGACAACCGCATAAGCGGCGAGGGGTCAGGAGAGTGTCCGCTCTGCGGCCACACCCCGCCGCCTCAGCCTGAAGACGATCCTCCGCAGGCGAACCCCGAAGATCCGCCATCGCCGCAGCAGCCAGCGGACCCAAACAAGAACGGTTCCCACTTGGACTGCCCGGTTGTCGAAGAGTAACTCCCCGCAATTTCCCTAAGAAAGGCCGGATGTCCCTGTCCGGCCTGCTTCCAATTCCCGACGGAGGAAGAACCGATGGAAAACCCAGTCAATGACTTCGTGTGCGCAAGCATCCGAAAGCACCGCATGGCAAATGGGCTGCGGGTCGCGGACATGGCCGAAAGGACCGGCATCCCGCTTGGCTCGTATTCCTGCCTCGAAACCGGGCGATACCGAATGAGCCTTGAGAACCTCTTTCGCATCATCCACGTCCTGGGCGTCGAGATTGCCGAGGTCTGGCCCCGAGACGAATCCGGGCCCAGGCCGGTCAAGAAGATCGACAAGGCGTTTGTCCGCAAAGCCATTGCGAAAGCCCGAAAGCACCAGCCAAAGCAGATTTCACTCTACGACATCCTTGAAGTCGTCTGCGACGAGTTCGCAGTCACCAGGAAGCAGCTTTCAAGCCCCTCCCGCAGGCGGGATCTCGCGGAGGCCCGCACCGTGGCGGCGGTGCTGACCAGAGAGCAGCGGCACCTGACGCTCGTCTCCCTGAGCCGCGCCCTCTGTCGCGACGTTTCTACCCTGGGGCACTGCATGAGGCGGCTTGAGGACCGCCTGACCTATGACCGCCATTTGGCCGGACGAATCAGAAGCGCCAGACGACGGTTGAAAGTGCTGCACATCAAAGGCGCGCATCGTCCCCGCCCGGAGGATGATCGCAATGCCCAGTGACGAGAAAACACCGCAGAACCGGCTGGTCGTGGCGAGCAAGAGCTGGGGCGAGGAGCTGCCGGAGTGGCTGCTTGAGGAGATCGGCAAAGAGCGGATGATGCTGGGGCTGCTTCATCTCTCCGACCCCGAGGAAACCGTGGGGGAAGCCGAGGTTTTAGCCTACCTGTTCACTGCCGGACTCACTGGCCCGATGCCGCCAGAGCTGATTGCCGTCTACCAGTACGTGGCAGCAGTCGTCTTGAAGCGCCTCGATTTGCCGCTTTTGGAGCCGATGGCCAGGCGCCTTGAAGCAGGGCTTACCCCAAAGGAGTCGCAAGCACTCGAACGCCTCAAGCGGAAGCTCTATCATGACCGGGGCGGCGAGATCGAACACCCGGTTCTGAACGTGCTGCGGGAAAATCACAAAGCCGCAAACGCGAATGACAGCTCTACCCACGGCAGACCGGGCAATCAGAACGCCTCGGAACCCGCCCGTGATGATCAGGAGCCATCCCCAAAAGGTCAGCCTCCCGCCAGTTAAACCGCTCCACCCCTTCGGGCCAACCCATCAGCGCCCGGTGGGCAAAAAAGAGCGTGAACGAGGAGGCGAGAAAGCAGCTCGAGATCACGGCGGCAGCGCAGGGGATAGTTGTTTCCGGGTCGAGGTTGGGGAGGGCGCACCACAGGCAGGCGTCCTCCTCCCCAGCACCCTGCAGAAAGCACTGGGTGCGGGTGCCGTCCAGGGAGAGCATGGAGAAGACAGCGGGAATTCGGTGCTCCCTGGCAAATCGGACGGCTTCCAGGCGGCAGGCGTTGTTGTCCACGCCGACAATTAAAAGGTCGCATGCCAGCGGATACTCAAGGGTCGCCTCCTCGAAACCCAGCGCAAGCCCGGTGACAGTTCCTCCTGCCGTCATGTGGGGCAGAAGGTTTTGAGCAAGCCTGGTCGCTTTGGGCAGGCCCAGATCATCCCCATAGTAGAGCTGTCGGGTCGTGTTGGTCCGCTCGGCAAAGTCCGGGTCGATAATCGTCACGGAGCGCAGCCCCGCCCTCACCATGCCGAGTGCGTTCCAGGAGTTAAGCCCTCCGGCGCCAACAAAGGTCACACGGACGGAGGAGAGGGCTTCCTGGCTATGGCCCGGAACATCTTTGTGCCTTGCAAACGTGTCCGCTTCTGCAGGATGCGGTTCCGGCAGGCCGGGCGCATCAAACGTCACCGCCGCTTCTTCCGGCTCCAGGGTGAGGTCTACAAGCTCACTGCTCGATTCGATAGACATTGGGATCCTCCGTTCTGGCAACGCCTCGGCCTGTCACCTGTGGCTCGATCCGGCCCGACTCCAGGGCTTTGCCCCAGAAGCGGATGTGGCCGTCTGCCGTCAGAATGACGCTCAAGAGATTCTCCGAGTAATCCCTGATCCAGTCGTCGTGCTGGCGGAAGTCGATCGCACTCGGAAAGGTCGCTGCGGCCCCCCTTCCTGGATGGGAGTGCAGCCAGGCCAGAAGGAAGCTCCGGCTTCTTTCCATGGTGATCAGCGCTCTGGCCAGTCGCTCCGGGTCAGAGCGGACATGGCTTGAGTGATGCGCTCCTGTCACGTCAAATAGGCTGTGCAGCACGCTTTCATCTCCCGTTGTCCGCCCAGCGCCAACCAGCATCCGCTCCGGCGGAAGTACCGTGAAGTGCGCCTGCAAGAGAAGGTCAGCGGAAATGATCACTTTTCTTTGGATCACCTCGACCTGAGGCCTGCTGCGAGCTCCGACAGCTCGACTCGCAGCAATGAGAAGGGTGATGCAGCGGGCGAGAGCCTGACGGGCATCGTGTTCGTCTTGCGGCTGGGCTTGCAGACTTCCCAGCACCTCTTCGGTCATATTCGAGAGACACTCGCGAATTCTTGACGAAGCGCAGTCAGGTTCGCCCCGCAGTGCTTCGATTTGCTCTCGTACCTGCTGGATCTGCTTGATTGCCGCAAGAAGGGCCGTTTCGTCTTCACATAGTTTCAGCAAGTTGCGGAGCGCACGGGTGTTTCGACCAAACTCCCGGTCCAGAGCACGTCCGAGCTGCCGCAAGAGATTTCTGGGTTGGCTAGCTGTATTTTTTCTGCGAAATACTCTCATCGCTTCCTCCCATTGATGCACTCATCCAAGATCCGCTCCATGTACAAAATCGCGTCGTCCACGCACTTTGCCGGGCGGAACCAGTTGAGGCGAAACCACGGTTTCTGAATCGGGACAAAGCACGGCCCTTTCGGGTGGCGCTTGATCTGAGGCGGCGGATCGGCAATGCAGGTGATGATCTTCTTGCGCCTCAAAAAGATGACTCCTGGGAAGGTCTGGGTCGTTCTGGTGCGCTGGTTCGCCACCTGGAAAAACCCCTTGTAGACCTCCTCGCCGCACTTCTGCTCCCGGCTCCAGCCTCGCTCATCCCAAGCACCCCGCTGCGGTGGAGCGACGGTGCTTTTCGTACTCGGTCCGATGATGGTCTCCGCATCATCCGCTGGGCCGATCACTGGAGCGTCTTCCCCAGGAACCACCAGCCAGGTGCCGCCGCTCGGCCCTACGACAAAGACTCGCCGTCTCGTCCTGCTGTCGTCTTCCAGGGGCGCAGTGATGTTGTCCGGTGGGGGCTGCTCCTGGATCCAGCCCAAGAGCAGCCCCGCGAGTTCCTGCCAGAAGCTCATGCCGCAAGCCCCGCTTCGACGTCCGCTTTTGCAGCGAAGATCTTCTGACCCTTCTCGACGGCCTGGTAGAGGTCGTCGTTGAAGGCGAAGGCGCCGCCCTCGGGCTTCATGAGCTGAAAGCCCTCCAGCTTGAGTTTGGCGAGCACGTCGCGGACCTTGGTGGCGGGAAGGAGCTTGACGTCCTTGTACTCCCGCTTCCCTTCGCTTCCGGCGACCGCGATGATGATCTCCTTCATGGTTCTGTTTCTCCTTATGGTTGTTGGTGGTTTCGAAAAGGGGAGCCTGCCGCTTAGTTGGCAAGCTCCCGGAAAAGACCGACCGCTTGAGCGGTCAGTCGGATTGGAAGATGGCTCTGGCCTGCTCGAACTTGGTCAGGAGCTCCCGTTTCTCCGAGATTTCCGCTTCGAGCTTTGTGATCTCCCGCCGGAGCCGCTCTTCCTGTTGAAGAACCAGCTCCTCGGGAGACTTCTTGCGCCATGGTTTGCGCTTGGGCTTTTCCGACCGAGTATCATCCTTGGTAGTCATCATCGTCCTCCTGTAGGTTTTGGGTTTTTCTTTCCATCCACGCTTCGAGCTTTTGGATCGCCTTTCGCTTGGTGGGCAGCTCAACGTGGGTGTAGGTGGCGTGGACCTGCTGGGGATTGACGTGCCCCATGAGCGCCATGCGCACCTCCTGGAGCACTCCCGCCTCCATTAGCCTCGTGTTGAACGCGTGACGCAGGTCGTGAAAGCGGAGGTGGCGGACTCCGGCTCGCTTAAGTGTTGCCAGCCAGGAGCGCCGGATGTGGTGGACCGACCGGCTCTCATAACGGAAGACCGGACCCTGCGGCTGGCGGATCTCCACCAAGAGATCGAACAGCCGAGTGGTCAGGGGAATCTCCCGCGACTCCCCTTGCGCGGTCTTGGAGCGGGTGACGTAGAGAAGCCGCCGGTCGAAGTCCACCTGCTCCCAGCGCTGACCCAGAATCTCCCCCTTGCGCATCCCGCTGTCCAGTGAGGCGATCACCATGTCCCGCAGGTGAGCCGGGGCGTGATCGAGGATTCTCCGCTCTTCGGCCAGGCTGACGACGGGGCGTCGCTTGGGGCGCTCGCGGGGCATGCGGATTCTCGCCAGGGGATTGAGGGGAAGAAGAAACTCGTCAACAGCCCAGTAGAGCAGGTGCCGAAGCACGCTCACGTCCCGGTTCACCGTGGCCTCGGTCAGCTTGCGGCGCCGGTGGCGGTACTTGCGGTACTCGCGGACGTGCCCCTTGCTGATCTTGACCAGGGGCATGGCTTCGAAGTAGGGGAGCAGCTGCTTGATGCGTTCCAGGTGATAGGGCTTAGGCTTTTCGGTTGCAATGAACCGCGCCGCCAGATCACCGAAGGTGAGCCTGGGATCGGTCTTCGGGGTGCCCTGGCCCATGGCGGCCGCGTCCTCGCGGAGCTGTCGTGCGATGCCTTCCGCCTCGCGGCGGTTGGCGGTTCCGGTTGAGCGCTGGTAACGGACCCCATCGATGTAGAAGTAGGCCCACCAGACATTGCCGCGCTTCATGAGGCTCACTTTTGCATCCCTCCTTTCTTTGCTGGCGTTTCAATTCCAGGAAACCGGCTTGGCTCCTGGCCCCGACTCCTGCAATGGTTTTGTCCTCGCAGGCTCCGGGGCGAGCAGCCAATGCTTCAGGCGTCGAAGTTCATGATCAGGAGTTCTTCGTATTTCTTTCCTGAAGGTCCGCGGCAGACGCTGTAGCCGGTTTCAAGTACTTGAACGCGGAAGCGGGAGAAGATGCGGTGCACCTCGGGCGCGTTATTGAGCGAGAGAATGAAGCGGCCCTTGAGCCTTGCCAGCCGTCCGGTCATGACCTCAAAATCCTGAGGATCGAGGTTGAAGCGGTAATAGGGCAGCTTCCAGTAGGGCGGGTCGAGGTAGAAGAACGTGGTCGGCCGGTCGTAGCGCCTGAGAATCTCCTCATAGGGAAGGCACTCGATCTGTACCGCCTCGAGCCTGCGGTAGGCCCGCTCGATGATCTCGGCGATGCGCCGCGAGTTGATCCGCCGGGGTCTGGTGACGCCGTAGCCGTAGCTCTGCCCCACCCGCAAGCCGCCGAAAGACGCTTTTTGCAGGAAGTAAAAGCGTGCCGCCCGCTGGATGTCAGTCAAGGTTTCCGGGGCGGTCTTTTGCATCCACTGATAGAGCTTGCGGCTGTTCATGACCCAGCGCGTCTGCTTGATAAGCTCCTGGTAGTGGTGCTGGCAGACCCGATAGAAGTTCACGATCTCGTTGTCGAGGTCGTTGAGCACTTCAACCCGCGAGGGCTCTTTGCGGAAGAAGACCTGAGCGCCTCCGGCGAAAGCCTCGACATAGGTCCGGTGCGGAGGAAACAGGGCGATGATCTGCTTTGCCAGACGGCTCTTTCCGCCGATCAGGCACAAGGGTCCGGTCTGTGGTCTTCTCACGGCAGTCTCCTTCCTTTTCTTTGGTGTCGTCTGATCCAGGTGAAAACCTGGTTCTCGTAGAAGATGAGGCGGCTTCCGGCCCTTGGCTGAAAGTGGGGAAGCCCTTTCGGGATGAGCTTCTGGCGGATCGTCCAGGGGGAGCAGCCGATCATGCGGGCGGTCTGCGTCAGAGTCAGTGGCTGTCCAAGCCGGTCGTCAGGCATTACGGCCTCCGTTTTCCTTCGGGTAATGGCTAGGGCAGTGCTGCCCTAGGCAAATCGGCCTGAAACGCTGTGGTTGCGGAGTTTTTTCAGGGTATGGCTTCCTATCAATTGTCATTTTTCCGGCCTCCTGCGGCGCCCCTGGCGCAAGCGTCGCCATGGCCAGCGGAAAAGCCTTCGCAGAAACGGCGGCAGCAGCGAGTAAATCCACCAGAAAATCCCGACGAGGAGAGTGAGGACGAGCAGTTGCAGCTGAACCCTTCCGTCATGAGCCAGGGCATTGACAAAGCCTGCGAGCAGCAGAATGGAGAAGAGGACAAGGAAGACGCCGGGGAGGTAGGTAACGGCCTTGAGAATGGAGGCGGTCAGGGCATTGAGCGGGGGTGCCGGGGTGCTGAGGTCGCGGGAACCGCACTCGGAGCAGACTTCTGCGGTCCTCGGATTGACGTGCCGAGCGGGGCACACCTTGGCGTCATAGCTTGAGCCGCAATGGTTGCAAAACAACGGATCCTCGCCTGCGGTTATGTGGCAGCATCTCGTGCAGTAGCGCATGATTGATTTCCTTCAAAAGAGCGCCAGCTTTTGGTCGCCCTGCGGCCGCAGCCAGCAAGGAGACCAGAAGCCGGTGCTCGTTACTTGTTCAAAAGTCGAGAGCCAGAAGATCTTCCGGGTGGAACCCGCGATTTCGCGCCTGAGGCTCGCCAGACGCCGATTGGTGGTGGTCAGGGCCAGCACGCGGAAGCGCCTTCGGCCAAAGAGGCGTTGAAACTCTCCCGAGATCGCGAGCCGCAAGTAGGAGCGGACCTTCTCTCGCCAGATGGCCAGGCGTTCGGTGCCGAGATCGACCTCAAGAAAAACCGGGTGGACTTTGTACGCGGCCTGCTCCAGTTCGAGGTAGCCGTCAGGGATGATTCGGGCCACTTGGGACAGCGGCTCGATGAAGGCTTGCCAGTTAAGAAAGCGCACCCCCGAAAGCGGGATGGGGCGGTACTTCACTGTGAGGAAGACTTCATTGATTTTCAGCTGGTGTTCCAGATTCGTTCCCGCAAGGCTCGTGCTCTTGCGAAATACCAGGCCGGGGCGCGCAGCATTCACCAGAGCCTCGCCGCGCTTGCCGAGCGTGTAGACGGACTTGAGCCCTCCCGCGACCGTTCCTATGCGAGCCCGTTTCAGGTAGCCCGAGCGCGTGAGCTTCAGAAGCCTCGCATTGGCCCTCGTCGTTGACCCGAACCC
>JANQFM010000538.1 GCA_028277865.1 Acidobacteriota bacterium | reverse complement strand
AGCTTTCCAGTCGTGGGCTCGGCCGGGGCAGGCCCGGCGGCGGCCCAGAGCAGCTACTCGAATCGATTCCTCCCACGGGTTAACCGAATGCTTACCCCTCAACTGCCCGTCTCCAAATATCGCCCACGGATTCAGGCTCAGCAGCCTTCACGGTGAGATCGAGAAGCGGGCACAGGAGCTTGCGGACGGGTCCGTGGTCCGGGTTGACTGGGATGAAGCCCGTGACCGAATCGCCCAGCGGCTGCACGAGCGGAGTAAATGAAGGTACAGCATCGCCAGGATGCGGAGGAGGAGTTGTGCCAAGCCGCGTTGTGGTACGGAACCGCAACTGCGATCTGCCATGACATGAATCGACTAATACGCCAAACTGGAAAAATGCCGCACGTCCTACACCTCCCACATGGTTCGAGAAGACCGTGCGTCTAACCACCGAGGAGTTCGAGTCGCAGGTGCGCCTGATGGCGGCCCTGAAGATGTTCGAACTGGGCAAACTATCTTCCGGTACTGCTGCCGAATTGGCAGGGCTTTCGAGAACGGACTTTTTCGACGCTTGTTCCCGGTACCGAGTCAGCCTGGTCAACTATCCCGATGAAGAGGCCGCCTCCGTGGTCGAATCCGATCTCAAGACGCTGGAAGAGCTGGGCGAGGAATGAATGTCGTTTCCGACACCGGACCTCTCATCGCGCTCTACAAACTTGAGCGGCTTGACCTCCTGCTACAGCTCGGCTGGACTCCGGTTCTCTGCAGCTGGGTGAGCGCCCGCATCCTGCGATCTCTGATCTGAGTCTGCGATCCTCAACCCGGCAGTGATTTCAGAACTCCTGACCCTCAGCGACTGAGTAATTCCCTGAAGTCATGTAAATACCGTCCGATAGCTTGACTGGAGGGCAGATCATGGCAGTCCAAGCAGGATTCTGGGATGAGCACTTCTTGTCGCTGAAAGGGACGGATTCCCCAGCCCAGGGTTGAGGGAATCCGATGGGTCGATGCGTTCAGGTAGTTGACGATAGGTTTTGAAGCCAGCACCCGAAACTCGTTTGGAGGCCTCGTAAATGTCCAGTCCTTATCCAAGAAAATACTGGTGGGTGGTTCTGGTCATTGTACCCATTGTAGGTGGGCTGATCACAATCATACCGATGTTCCTCAACAACTCTGACAGCAGTGGGAACCGCATCAATGTTGGTGGTGACCTACAAATTATGGGCACCCAGGTCATACTCAACCAACTAGAGGAACGCACCACCAAAGCCGACATGAAGGAGCTTGAATCCAGCATAAGCCGAGCGATCAATCTGGTGGAAGGGGGCTTCTACAAAGATGCCATCCCCTTGTTTGAAGAGATCGCCAAGAAAGCTCAGGCTCCCGCTATCTATTACAACCTGGGCACATTGCACCTTTTAGAGAATCGATTGGAGCAGGCGCACGAAGCCTTCAAGGAAGGTATTGCCCTGGACCCTACTTATCAGCCTCTCCGCCTGAATCTCGCTCGGCTCTACGAGCAAGAAGGAAGAATTACGAAGACGATGGAGCAACTTGAAAAAGCGCCTGATGAAGCAGCAGCCGTGGTGTTATTGGCGAGGTTACGGGACAAGGCTGCGGCCGGTCTGTTCGATCAGGAGCCCAACGATGACATCCTTAGCCCGAATGACACACCGCTTGCGAAGAACATACTGGGGGCCATCAGCCCGCAGAGCGATATCGACTTCTTCAAGTTCACAGCGCCCGTGCCGCCGCGAGACATTCTCGGCGTTGAGGTCAAGAATCTCTCCACTAAACTGCAGCTCCGGGTTCAGCTATGGGGCACTGATAAGCGGCTTCTCTGGCGGAACGCTGCCTACGCTCATCAGGTCACACGCGGACAAGATATCCACCATGTGTTTTCAGCTCTGCCAAACAGAGTCTACTACCTTTCAATTAGCAGCCTTGGGGCTCAGGGTAAGTATCAGCTTTCGCTATCGCCCAAAAGAGCCTTCGACAGCTACGAGCCGAACGATGACATTCTCACTCCACACGATGTCGAGATCGGCAGCTCCATCACCGCCAATCTGATGGATCAAGCCGATCGAGACTATTATCGTATACGCAGCTCCGAAAACGCCGTTTCAGTATCCCTAGAAAACAGCTCGCAAGGTCTCCAGCCGCAGCTTCAAGTCTGGCGAGGCGACAAGAGCCACCTGTGGACCAATGCGAGCTATGGTTATCAAGTCACCCCAGGTCAGGATGTAGAAACCTCCTTCGCGACCGAGGGTGAAGGGACTTACTATGTATCGGTCGCGAGTCTAGGAGGGTATGGGAAGTACACTCTGACGCTCACCCAATCTCAATGAAACCCGGAGTGAACCCGCCGGAGGCTGAGATGCAGGGACTGAAGCTGATGGCGATCGCCCGCCGCTCTCATTGCAACGTGACTTTCCCTAATCTGATGCCCGCTTGTCGCCATTTTGCTCAATCCCACGACATAGAGTGTTTGGGCTGGGAGATGCTTCTCCGGTACCTCAACTCATGCAACGAGGAATCTAAGCGTTGGAAAAAGAGCCTCCTCTTGCCATCCGGGCGGAATCCCAGCGAATCGTAGAAACGCCGTGCGCGCCGGTTGGACTCAAGAACCCAAAGCACGACCTCCGCAAAACCACGAGTGCGTGCCTCGGCCAAGGCCTGCCGGCACAGGAGGCGGCCTATGCCGCAACGCCAATGCGATGGGAGGACATAGATGGCTTGGACTTCCCCCGTCGCCCCCAGTGCAGCCCCGTCGTGCGTCCGATGCAGGGTACAGAAGCCGACGACCGTACCGTCGACACGGGCCACAACTGTGCTGGCCTGGGATCGCTTGAGCCACCCCCTCCAATGCCGGGCCCGTATCTTCACATCCGGACTGCCGATCACATGATCAGGAACCAGACCCTGATAGGCAGCGCGCAGGCTGGAGATGTGCACCCCGGCGATGGCTGCAGCATCGACAATACGGGCGCGCTGGATCACTACCTTCATCCCGGTTCAACCATGGCCTGCCTGAATCGGCAGAGGGCTCCTCGTCAGAGCCTTGACTTTACAACGTTGCTCGTCCAGCTGGAAAGAGAATGTCTGCTCCCGGCGGGGAGAAACCGCAGAGGACGCAGAGAGAAGACGCAGAGAGCGCAGAGAAGAAGAAAATCCACCGGTTCTTGCGGTTGGCGCTTCTTCGCTTCTCCTCCCCCGGGCCTTACAGCTTGCAGCCTGCTTTTTGCTACCATAGCCTCAACTATGCTTAAGAAATTTTGGATCTTCGCTGCTTTGGTTTTGGCGGTTGCATCAGCCGCCGCTCAGAAGGGGGATGCCCCCAATCCTCTTTTTCGGGTTCAGACGGAACTGGTGCTGGTCGACCTGATCGTCTCGGACAAGGAAGGCAATCCGATTGCAGACCTGACCGAAAAGGATGTGCAGGTTTTCGAGGACGGGAAAAAGCAAAAAATCAATTACTTCCAGTTCCTGTCCGTCCCTTCCGAGGCGACCCCGGCCGGTCCGGAATTCGCTGAGCGGGCCTCCAATGACCCCATTTCGCTGGCCTCTCCGGCCCATCGGACCTCCATGGCCATCTTCATCGACTTGGCCAGCCTGGAAGCGCCGGTATTCGAAAGGGCCAAGGAATCATTGGCCGAATTCCTGGAAAACCAGGTGGCGCCGCAGACCCGGATCATGCTGGCCACCTATCGGGGCGGGCTGGAGATCCACCAGGCCTTTAGCGATGACCGCACCAAGCTGGCCGAGGCTCTGCAAGGGATCCAGCCGGCTCCGGACGCCCAGTCAGCCGTGGGATCCTTCCGCAAATTCTCCACCCAGTTGGAGGAGATCTTTCACGGCGCAGTGCCGGGCGCCGAACCGGCGGCCATGGCAGCCACCCAGGGGAAGGTCTTCGTAGCAGGGCTGCAACGCCAGATGGCCGCCGTCTCGGGAGCGCTTTCGGCGCTGATCCAGTCCCTGAGGCCCCTGCCGGGCCGCAAGCAGGTGCTCTTGTACTCCTCGGGCTACCCCATGCAGCCCATGAACATCGTGCGCCAGCTCATCGACAAGCGGACCCGGGCCAGCTTCGGCCAGCCCTCGACAGCCGACTTGGCCCGCGGCAGAGGCGGGGACGGGCGCCCCACCCTGCCCAATCCCTTGAGCCCCACAGTGGCCGACAACCGGGGAAAGCAGATCGCCGAGACCAGCCTGCACAAGGAGCGCATGAACGCCATCCTTTCGGGAGGCTCAGGCATCGACATGAGAAGCTACCTGCAGGAAGTCGTCGACCAAGCCAACCGCTCACAGGTCTCCTTTTACAGCATCGATGCCCGAGGCCTGCTCATCTCGTCGGTATCGGGCGACGCCAGCGACCGGGGATTCGTCGATCAATTGGGCGGCCAATACCTGGCCGAGCTGCGCGACGCCCTGACGCGGGCGCCCCAGGCCTTCTTGACCGATCTGGCCGACCAGTCGGGCGGATTGGCTTTCCTGAACAGCAACGACCTGAGCAAGGGACTGGAGCGGGCCCAGCGGGATGCCCGCTCCTACTATCTTGTGGGCTATCGCCCCAAGAACAAGCGCAAGCTGGGCAAATTCCACACCATCGACATCAAGCTGAAGCGCTCCGGTGCCCAGGCCCGCTACCGTCAGGGCTATATCGAGAGCGATCCTCGTGACGCCAGCAGCGAAGATGTCATGACTGCCTTGAAGTATCCGAACCTTTTTGAGTCTTATCCAATCGAACTGAAAGTGGAGCCCCGTCCCGGGGGGAAGCTCTTTTTCAACACCATCGCGCCCACCAGTTCTCTCGTCTTCGCAGAAGAGAACGGGCTGTCGCGCTTTTCGGTCGAGGTCTACGGAATCCTGCTGGATTCGAAAGGCAAGTGGGTGGGGGACAACGTCTACTTTTCGCGAGGGCAGCAGCTGGGTTCCATCCCGGCCGAGAGAAAGGCCCAATTTCTCACCAACGCCAGTTTTTCCCTGTCGGCCGAGGCCGATTCGCCTCCGCCGGGTGATTACCAGGTGGTGGTGGTGGTCCGTCAGGGCGTCGATGGAACCGTTTGCACCCACCGCCAACCCCTGCAGGTGGGGCAATGACCAATCTGAAAGGACCAGGACCATGAGCCGAACCATATTCCGATGGACCTGCGGTGCATCTGCTGTTTGCTTGGTGGCCTCTTTAGTCAGCGCACAAAAAAAGCCTCCGGAAAGCCCCTTGCTGCGCGTCCAGTCCGAAATGGTCTTGGTCGATTTGGTTGCGACTGATCAGGAGGGCAATCCGGTCCAGGACCTGCGCCCGGAGGAGCTGCAGGTCTTTGAGGACGGCAAAAAGCAGAAGCTCCAGTTCTTCGACTATTTGGCGGGAGGGGAAGACTCGCCCGCTGAAGAATCAGACGCCTACAGCGCGGCGGCCCCCACGGATGAGGCTTCGCTGATCCTCTTTCTCGACATGGCCAGCTTGGAGGCCGATGTCTTTCTGAGGGTCAAGGAATCGCTCAGCGAGTTCCTGACGCAACCCGGCAGCTCGGACACCCGGATCATGCTGGCCAGCTACCGGAACGGCCTGAGCATCCACCACGGCCTTCACGAGGACCGAGCCATGTTGGCCGAAGCGCTGTCCAGGATCGAGCCGGTTCCGGAGTCCGAGTCGGCGCTTTCCTCTTTCCGGCGCTTTTACGAGAAGATGGAAACCATTTTCCGCGACTCGGCCGGCGATGCGATCAGCATTGCAGCCAGCGAGGGAAAGGCCTTTGCCAGCGGCATCGAACTGCAGGCCGAGGCCGTCTCCAAATCCCTCAACGTCTTGATCCGCTCCGTGCGGGCAGTGCCGGGCCGCAAGCAGCTGCTTTTTCTATCTTCCGGATATCCGCTGCGCCCCATGAACATCGTGCGCCAAGTGATCGACAAGCGCACCCGCGGCAGCGGCAGCCAGATCCTCAGCTCGGCCCACAAGGAGCGCATGAACGCCATCCTCTCGGCCAATACGGGCGGAGATCCGCGTGCTCATCTGCGCGACGTGATCGACCAGGCCAACCGTTGTCAAGTTTCTTTTTACAGCATCGACGCCCGAGGGCTGATGGCTGCCTCGGTAACCGGCCAGGCTCGCGATTGGGGCTCGGTGTCCAGGCTGGGCAGCGACTTCATCGCCGAGATCCGAGATGCGGTGCAAAGGGCGCCCCAGGCCTTCTTGACCGAACTGGCTTCGGGCACGGGAGGCCGGGCCTTTTTGAACAGCAACAACCTGATGCCCGGCATTCAGGCGGCTCTAGGCGACGCCCGCTCCTACTACTTGCTGGCCTACCGACCCAAGAACAAGCGCAAGCTGGGCAAATTCCACAAGATCGAAGTCAAGCTGAACCGGCCCGGCGTGACGGCCCGCTACCGGAAGGGATACCTGGAAACCGATCCCCAAGATGTTACCAGCGGGGACATTATGGCCGCCCTGAACGTCCCCGCTCTTTTCGCCGACTATCCATTCCAGGTCCAGGTCGATCAACAGCCGGGCAAGATCACCTTCAACACCATCGTCCCTACCCGGTCGCTGCGCTTTTCCAGGGAAGGCGACCGGCTCCACTGTGCGGTCGAAGTCTACGGAATCCTGATCGACAGCAAGGGCAAGTGGGTGGGCAAGGACATCTACTTCACGCGCGGCCACCAATTCGAATCCATCACCGCCCAGCAAAAAGAGAAGGTCCTCAGCTACGCCACCTTCTCACTGACCGCCGAAGCCAAGCCGCCGACGCCGGGCGAATACCGCATGGTGGTGGTCCTGCGCCAAGGCAGCGACGGCACCCTGTGCGCGCACCAGCAGACCGTCCGGGTGGGCGGGTAGAAATCCCGCCGGAAAAGAGCCACAGAGTCACAAAGACCACAGAGGCCGGAGGAGAGGAGTCCGCATCTTTATGTTCTCCGGGCCTCTTTTGATCCATCAGGCCGAAGAGTTGTACAATACCCTAGTTGTAGGAAATTCGCTAGAAAGTAAGAGGAATTCCCATGGTTTGGACGGCAACAATATCTTCCAAGGGTCAGCTGGTGTTGCCCAAGGCCGTCCGCGAGAGGCTGGAAGTCGGCCCAGGGTCCAAAATCGTCTTGGCCGAGAGGGGTGGACACATTGAGTTGCACGCCTACGGCGGAGACTTTTCGCGCTGGTACGGCGCCCAGAAAGTGAAGGGGCCGCAAGACTGCGATGCGGTGAAACAGGCTTCCCGCAAGGCCAGGGCACAAGAGGTGATCCGTGAGTCTCAGGGCGATTGATGCCAACATCCTCTTGCGCTTTGTCACAGCCGACCACCCTGAAATGTCGCCGCGATGCCGCCTCTTATTCCAGCGGGTTCAAGACGGCGTCCAGGAGGTCTTCCTTGCTGAGGCTGCCTTGTGCGACGTGGTCTGGACTCTGCGCAGCTTCTACCGTTGGCCGGTGGAGAAGATCTGTTCATTCGTCGGCGATTTACTGGCCATGGAAGGTGTCCGGATGCAGCGCAAGGCCTTGATGTGGAGTGCCTTGAACACTTTCCGCCAGGAGCAGATCGACTTTTCGGACGCCCTGATCGCAGCGGAGATGTCAGCGGCACAGATCGACGAGATTTACTCGTATGATCGTGACTTCGATCAGATCGCCGAGATCTCAAGGCTTGAGCCCTGAACCGGCAGGGATAAGTGGCTTTGGGGAAGATTCAGTCGATACACATTCCGTCACCATTCGGTTAACCCGTCAGGTGCATGGCCACCAGCCTCTCTGGGGCCACCGGGATCTGCGGGAATCCGGTTCGAGCTGTCCATCAAGGCTCCACCGGGACGCGCCCGATAAGCGTTCACTTCAGGGCGGGTGTTACCTGCCGGTTGCAGAAAAGGGGAATGGCGTTTTCACCTGCTTCAGCAGGTTGCCCGAAAGCCTTCAGCCTTTCGGGCTGTTAGCCCAGTCCTTCAGGGCTGGGGAC
>JANQFM010000501.1 GCA_028277865.1 Acidobacteriota bacterium | reverse complement strand
TGCGCTCCTTGCTCTTTTTGATTCAGAAAGAGGAGGCCACTCACCTGGGATGCGCTTTTGACCATGTCATCCGGTCTTTCCGCAATGACCTCTTTGAAGGCTATAAAACAGGAGAGGGCGTGGAGCCGGAGTTGTTGGCCCAGTTTCCCCTCGCTGAGCGTGCAGCCCAGGCTCTGGGTTTGACTTTCTGGCCAGGAGTGGAGTTGGAGGCCGACGACCTGCTGGCTTCGGCGGCAGCCCGCTGGGCGAGTCATGCAGAGGTGGAACGGGTGATCCTATGCTCGCCGGACAAGGATCTGGCCCAGTGCGTCCGCTCGGACAGGGTGGTGTGCTTGGATCGCCGTCGCGATTCGATTCTGGACGAAGAGGGCGTCCGGCAAAAATACGGAGTGTCGCCCTCCTCCATCCCCGACCTGCTGGCCTTGATGGGCGACACCGCCGACGGCATTCCCGGCATCCCGCGCTGGGGGCAGAAGTCGTCCGCAACAGTCTTGGGCCGCTATGGCAGCATCGAAGCCATCCCCCCAAGTTCCGACGACTGGGATATCAAGGTACGCGGTGCAGCTTCCCTGGCTGCCAACCTGCAGGAGCAGTACCAGGAAGCCCTTCTTTACAAGCGCCTGGCCACCTTGCGAACCGACGCCGAACTGCCCCAAGACCTGGACGCCCTACGTTGGCGCGGCGCCCGCCGTGAGGAATTGGAGGCGCTGTGCCAGGAATTGGGAGAGAGTCGGCTGCTGGAACGGATTCCGCAGTGGGAATGAGGGGTGGCAAGGGGTTTCACGCAGAGGCGCAGAGACGCGGAGAGGGCGGAGGAGGGGAGAGGGAGTCGGGAGTCAGGAGTCGGGAGTCAGGAGTCAGCAAGAAGGTATTCTGCGGACCTTGGACCAAACTCTCTGACTGCCAACTGCCAACTGCCAACTGCCAACTGCCAACTCATCCCTCCCTGCCGGCGGTTGCTTCGACCAGTTCAGCGTTGAGGATGGAGGCGCCGGCGGCGCCTCGGACGGTGTTGTGGCCCAGCACCACGTACTTGAAATCCATGACGGGGCAGGGGCGCAGGCGGCCGACGGTGATGCTCATCCCCTTTCCGGCATGGATGTCCAGGCGCGGTTGAGGACGATCCGGCTGATTGCAGACCAGGATGGGTTCAGGAGGCGCTGAAGGCAACTCCAGTTGCTGCGGCAAACCTCCAAAGTCCCTCCAGCACTTCAGAATCTCCTGCTGGGAAGGCGGATCGTGAAACTCGATCGACACGCACTGCAGGTGACCTTCTTCGACCGGAACGCGATTGGCTTGGGCGCTGATGCGGATGGGGGCGGAGTCGATCCTGCCTTTCCCAAGCCCTCCCAGGATTTTCTGAGTTTCGGACTCGATTTTTTCCTCTTCGCCGGCAATGTAGGGCACTACGTTGCCCAGCACGTCCCAGGAGGGGACTCCGGGATACCCTGCGCCGGAGATGGCCTGGAAGGTCACTGCCTGGACCCTCTTGAGCCCGAATCGCTGCTGCAGAGGACCCAATGAAAGGGCCAGGATGATCGTGGAGCAGTTGGCGTTGGTCACGATTGCGCCATGCCATCCCCGCTTTTCCTGCTGAAGCGGCACCAACTGCAAGTGCTCCGAATTCAACTCGGCAATGACCAGGGGAACGTCGGCGTCCATGCGGTGATTCTTGGCGTTGGAGAAGACCCAGGAACCGCGTCGGGCAAACTCTTGTTCAAGCTTTCCCGCCACGGAGGAATCCAGTCCCGAGAAGACGATCGGGCAGTTCAACTCTGCCCAGCAGGACTGAACGGTCATTTCAGCGATGTCTAAGGGGATCTGGCTGGGCTGCTTCCAGGAAACCGCTTCGGCATAAGGACGCCCGGCGCTGCGCTGCGAAGCCGCCAGGGCGCCGACCTCAAACCATGGATGGTTTACCAACAGTCGGACAAACTTCTGCCCAACCGCACCCGTAGCCCCTAAGACCGCCACCGGAATCTTCTCTCGTGCCGACATCGTTCCGAAGTATCGCACAGTGGCTGCCCTCAAAGAATCTTGCACGTCACTTGAGGTAAAAATCATGCTGATGTCGTTTATTGCAGCAGATATAGGTGATGAGCTGTTTGGTGTCTGCTTTCATCGGTGATCAGCGCTGAGACAAGTATGGTTTTTGTACATGAGACCCGATAAGGCTGCACCTCCGGCTTCAGTGGCATTGAGGCCCCAACTCTAAAACACGAGGAGGTAGGTTGAATGAATGTGAGAAGGAACTCGGTCACTTTCTGGGCTGTGAACGCAATTTTGTTGTTCTCTGCTGCACTGACAGCACAGGAACAGGAAGTGATGATCACCAATCCTGGCTTCGAGGATCCAGTGCTTGCAGATGGTGAGGTCATCGACAATGCGCCAGGATGGGTCACAACAATAGGCGGTTCAGATGGGATCTTCAATCCCGACTTCTCAATGTACCCTGGTGGCTCGGCGGCAGAGGGAAACAACGCCGCCTTCAATAATGGAGTGGATATCCGCCAAGTGCTTTCCGCGACGCTTCAGCCCAATTTTTGCTACCGATTGCAAGTGGCTATTGGACGGCGGCTTGACGAACCCTTTCCCGGCTACAGGGTTGAACTCCAAGCCGGCGGCGAAGTACTCGTTGCAGAGGACTCTCAAACGCCCGCCCCAGGGGAATGGGTGGATGCTGCCGTCGTGTTCAACACCGGCGACTCGCATACGCAGCTTGGAAACAACCTGGAAATCCATCTGATTTCCGAAGGCGTACAAGTCAATTTTGACAACGTTCGCTTGACAGCAGGCCCTTCGGCCAATCTTCCCAAGGTGCGCATCGTGGCGCCGAGCGGAAATACTGGCATCCGGCAAGCCGTGGTCGGACCTCCCAACGCCCCTTTGACAGCAGCCGACTTCACTGCCTCCATCAATGGAGTCCCGGCTGTCCCGGTTGAACCCGACCCGGGATGGATGCCATCGCTCCCTACCGCTCCGCGAGCAAAGTGGATCGCCAGCGCCCCCCGTCCGGTCAACGGAGGCGAAGTGGCTTCGGTGCTCTACAGCTTCACCTTTTACAACACCTGCAACACGACTCAAATGGCGACCATCGATTTTACTTACGCTGTTGACGATCTATTGGGAAGCGCGGCGAATCCCGAGGGGCTTTACCTGAACGGCCTCGTTGGCGCCATACCGCGAAGCGGAAGCGGCACCCTGGAACCTCCGGCAACCTTTCGCCAGGAGAATGTGCTCTCCAAGCTCGACATCAGCAATCTGATCAAGGAAGGCCGCAACGACCTCTTCATCTACCAGACCGACCAGTCCGATCTCCTCCCGAACGCCAGCGGCATTATCTTCCAGGCCGAGATCAAGATCGGTTGCAAAGTGACCATGTCCGCCCAACCGGTCATGGCACAGTTCGCTCAGGTGGCCGTCGGCGACGGGTCGTCCTCTTCCTTCGCAATCCATAATCCCAGCCAGCAGCAATTGACAGTTCAGCTTGAATTCTTTGCATCGAACGGAAGCTTGATTGCGACTCAGGAAAGAGATATCGATGGGATGGGGACTGAGGTCATCGCGCTGGAAGCGCCCGATGACCCGCTTCAAGTCGGATGGGTCAAGATCACCGCTCTCGGCAATTTTAGTGCAACCGAATTCCTCGACTTGGTTGTAGGCGGCGAGGCATTGCCGAGGGTTGGCGTATTGCCTTGCGAACTGACCAGGAAAGCGACCTTTTTCGCCTCGGATCTGGATGGGCGCATGACAGGCCTTGCCATCGCCAATCCGAATGTCTTCGGCAGTGCGGAAATCTCAGTCCAGCTCACCGAGCCGGACGGCACCAAAGACGGAATGTTTATGATTAATCTCCTGCACGGACAGCATCGGTCTCTCTTCCTGAAATCGGAAATTAACAACGTGATTGAGGGAACGGTTACGGTGGAATCGTCTGTTCCGGTGTGCATTCTGAGCCTCATTCAGGATCCCCAGGGCAATTTGACCACAGTCGCTGTTTCGACCGAGAAACACTGAAGGTCAACCAACTTGAATGTCGGGCGTAGGGCTGGCCGTGCGCCAGCCTCGTCCGGCACTTGGTCATAACCTTTTCTCGTAATGGCACGGATTAGAATGCAGCTGGCGCTGCCTGGCTCCTGGTAGTGTCCTAATAGCTTGTTGATGGCGCCGCGAAGAAACAGCCGAACGGCCTCTAGCATAGCGTCGCGAATGTACGTCGCAAAACTGTCAGGAGTGCTAAAATGGCGTGACCTGATATTGAGATTGGGATTCATCATGGCTGCGGCCTTCTTCGATTTCAGCCTCTAGTTTGGCTGAGACCCGTTCTGCATTTTTCTTATTCAAGACTCTTGCGGCTGAAACAGGCCAGCAAAATATCTTCAGGATTTTTGAACAATTGTGCTGCTTCGTGTGACCTATTTGTAAGAGCAAGTGATTAGGTCGAGCAGGCAGCGAACGTTGGAATCCGAAGGATTGCAGTTTTTAGCGGAGTGCTCGGTGGCGACGTGCCATCCCCTCCGGCATTCCCTTGCATGCATTTGCTCAAAGGAGGCCATTGCCTAGTGGCAATGCGTTCTTTCTATACATAATACAAAAGAAAGTGAAAGGAAATTAAGATGATTGAGATGTGTGCAGGCGACCCTATCGAATTCCCGCCTTCGGTGGACTCCGGGCCGGATACACGTAACTCTCTCCCATGTCAATTCTCAGGACCTGTTGATGAGGCATGCTGTGTGCTTACCGGCATTGATTATGGATACACGAAGAAGGACCACCATGTTTTTCGGACAACGATCTTGCTAGAACCCGTGATCGTAGGGGACATTGTCACAGTGCGCGCTACATATGGCTTTCGCGATTCGAGCGGCTTCTTTGACGATCAGTACGACGCAAGGATTTTCTTCTGCGTGATTGCTGACGTGCAAGAGAGGGGGCAAGATTTTGTATCGCTGGCCCCACGGCAGGGTGCCAAGGTCTTTCAAAGTCGGCAGGCGGCAAAACTACCTTGCGAAGTGCTTCCGCCCAGCGACTCACCTCCGCCGCCGTAAAGCGCAATACCGTAGAAGGAGCAAACCTAACGTCCAAGTTGAGAACGAGGCTGCTCCCTGGAAAGATGAGCCGCGACGGTGGCGATGCCAGTTCGTCCAGTTCGAAGCCGTATCAAAGAAGGCGGCGACCTTCGACCGCAGCCTTCTTTCTTTTTCGCCACACCCGCCTGGATCACAAGGCGGCCTACTGACCAGTACCCCTTTTGGCCAGCCTCCCGAACTCATCGGCGGGCAGGTTCCTTATTTTCGAAAGGGCAAATGATCTCGGATGGGGTCTCTTGGGGTATGCTTTCAGTAGCCATCGGTCCCTCCTTCGTAGGGGTTGGTGGTTAGCTCCGTCCAGGTGTGGTGAGCACTTGGGCGGGGCGCTCCTTAAGTTGTCGGAGTGATTCTCAGGCAGGATTCAGGCGGGATTCAAGGTGGGATCCGGCGTCAACACGCGATTAGGACACTACCTGGCTCCTTTGCGATCTTGGCGTCTTGGCGCGAAACCCTCTTAGCCCTGGGTTAGTACAAGTCCCACTCGCCGCTTTGATAGTAGTTGTAGAGCGCCAGGTTCAGCTGCTGGTTGACCTCGATCTCATCCAGCCCATCCAGGGTTCCTTTGCCGAAGTGCAGCATGTGGAGCATGGCCTCCTGGTTGAGGAATCGGGTTTCGATGCCCTCGAAGGTCTGATCCAGAAGCCTCTGCTTCAAGGCTTGGTCGCTGAGCTGAGGAGCGTTGAAGCCCACCACCCAGCCCCACTCTCCCATGGTGGGGATGTGGTTGTGCAATGCCGCGGCCGGGATTCCTGCGCTGCGCATGGTTTTGAGGATGCACAGGAAGGCGTCCTTTGAGAAATAGGGGCTGGTGGCCTGGGTGACCAGGGTTCCGCCTTTGGAAAGGTGCCTCAGGGCGGTTTGGTAAAACTCGCGGCTGTACAGGCGGGCCAGCGCCACCGTCTTGGGGTCGGGCAGGTCGATCAGGATGACGTCGAAGATCTGGCTGCTGTCGCGAAGGTAGCTGTGGGCGTCCTGGTTGACGACCCGCAGGCGGGGATCGGAGAGGGCATCCTGGTTAAGGCGCAAAAAGATGGGATGGTTGAGTCCCAGATCGGTCACGACGGGGTCCAGATCGACCAGTGTGATCGACTCCACTTCGGGGTGCTTGAACACTTCGCGGGCCGCCAGCCCATCGCCTCCCCCCAGAATCAGCACCCGCTGCCGGGAGACGCTCAATGACATGGCCGGGTGCACCAGGGGTTCGTGGTAGCGCTCCTCGTCGTAGCTGCTGAACTGCTCGGAGCCGTCCAGGTAAAGCCAGAAATACTCCTTCCACTGTGTGACGACGATCTTCTGGTAGCTGCTTTGGCGTTGGTAGACAATGCGGTCCTTGTACTGCCCCTGCTCACCGAAGATCGCAATCGGTTCGGCCACCAGGACCAGGCCTGCCAGCAAAACCGGCACAGCGGCAAAACCCGCCGTCAGCCAGGCCTTGCGGGCGACTTGGCGGCGGTAGCGGACGAACAAGGTGGCTGCCACGACGAAGTTTACGGCGCCCAACAGGATGGGCGTGAAGGTCAGCCCCAGTTGAGGCAGGGCGAAAAAGGCGAAGATCAACCCGCCCAGCAGAGCCCCGTAATAGTCCTTTTCCATGATGGAGCTGATGTTGATGCGCAGCTCTTCGAAGAGGTCGTTGAGGCGGGTGGCCAGGGGCATTTCCAGCCCGATCAGAAATCCGATGGCGAAGGCCAGGCCGTAAATCACCCAGGCCACCGACTCCAGGTAGGCGGCCAACAGGTAGGTGGCCAGGGCACTGCTGGCGCACAGCACCGAGAGCAGCAGTTCCACAACCACGAAGGCATCCAGCAGGGCCCCGCGAATGTTGCGACTGAACCGGCTGCCCACCCCCATGGCGAAAAGCATCAGCGAGATGGTCAGAGTCCACTGCTTGACCGGATCGCCTAGCAAGTATGTGGCCAAAGTGGCCATCACATACTCGGCCACAATCCCCGCCAGTCCGGTGGCGAAGATGCAAGCCTTGAGCAAGTAGCTGCCGCGACGGGTCTTCATAGGAGGTTTCACGCAGAGGCGCAGAGACGCAGAGGGAGACGCCGGATGGAATCAGATCTCAAATTCCCCCTCTGTGCTCTTTGTGTCTCTGTGGCTCTCTCAAACGACCCAGCCCAGCAAGAACGATGCCGCGATGTAGGTGGTTGCTTCGATGGCGCCGGCGCCGATGTTGGGCTTGTCTTGATGGACCAGTTCGTAGGTCAGGCTGGCGCCGGGCAGCAGGATCTTGTCTGTCACCCATCGGACGACAGGCAGCAGGATGAGTCCGAATGCGGCAAAGGCGGCCAGTTCAGTGAGGTTTTCCTGCCAGGAGAAAAAGTCGCCCGCGATGGCTTGTCGGATCACGTTTCCCAAGGCCACCAGCACTCCGGCGAAGGCCACTCCCACGGCCACGTTGTCGCGTTCGATTTCGTCGTGGATATCGAAGGGCGTTATGAGGTTGTAAAGCACGCTGCCCAGAATCAGGATGGTTTGGCCGATGATCCAGAAGGCCAGGGCCGTCATCAAATCGCCGCCCTGACCCGAAATCGCTCCCGCCACGATCAGTCCCACCGCCAAGTGATTGCCGGCTTCGATGATGCCGGTGCCGGCGTTCTGGTCGTCGATGATCTCTTTCTGGTTGGAGAACTTGGCCAGGATGATCTTGTCGTTGATCCAGCTCGAGAAGTTGAGCAGAACGATAGCCAGCAGTCCGTAAAAGCCGATGTCGATCAAGTCTTCGAGCAGCCCCTGCGAAGGCCCTTCCAACATGCCCCCCAGGGCGATGATCAATCCGAAGTAGTAGCCTGCCACTGCCAGGGCCAGAGCCAGGTTGTCCTTTTCCAGCAGTTCATCGCGCAGCACGAAGCGCGGGTGCAGCTTGTCGTAGATCCACTTGCCGATCACGAAGAGGACCAGCACCGAGAGCAGGTAGACAAGTCCGGTTGCAGTCTGATCCAAAGTCACGTCGTGGCCCTCCTTTCTAAACAGCAGAAGGAAACCGGAAAGCGGTGACCGGAAACCGGCAGAGGGGAGCAACCATCCTCAGATGGCGTGAAGGGTTGGATAATGGCCGAACTCCCCTCTGCCGCGCAAATGCTCGGCGCTCGCTTCTGCCGGTCTCCGGTCACCGGACTTCGGTCTTCCAATTCCGCCTTCACTTCCCGCCTCTCCCGCTGCGCGAACGGGCGCCGCTCATGCGGCTGCGGCTGACCCGCGAGCCGACCCGGTCGCTGAAGCGCCGCTGGGAGGCCTGTTGGCGCTGCAGGCGGCGTTGGAAGAAGGTAGGGTTGGTCCGCTTGGTAATGCTGCCCTCGGTACCGAACTGGCGGCTGCTTCCGAAATAGGGGCGCCCGCGCCCGTAGGAGTCCCGGTAGCCGTCCCAGTCGCTGCGGGAGACGCGGTTGTTGCCCATGTTGAAGAGGGCGCTGAGCACGGCGTACTTGCCGGCGAACTCCCAGAAGCTGTTGCCGCTGCTGTCCCGCCTCCACTGGCCGTAGCGAGGGTCGCCGACATAGTTGTAGGCGGGGGGGTAGCCGGTTCCCTGCTGGGCTTTCCCGTCCCGCGATTTTGAGGCGACCACCATGCCCAGGTAAGGCTGGTAGGTCTCGTACTCGCGCCGGCTGACCCGCTCCCAGTCGGTGGTCGTGGTCTGGAAGGTCAAGTCGCCGCTGCCGGCTTCGGACAGGGTTCCCTCCACCACCTTGTAGCGGTGCTCGTACTCGCGGAAGAAGTTGCCGCCAATACGCATATCTTCCAGGATGATCGAGTATTCGGGGAGGGGGCTCAGGGATCGGATCAACTGCTGCAAGGGCGAGCGTCCCTCGCCGCAGGAGAGGCACAAGGCGGCAGCTGCCAGGGCAATCAATACTGCGATTCGTGTCTTCAAGGTTGTGCTCCTTTTGGATCGGAGATCTCAATCGGCCGGGCTGCCGGGGAGGATATTGCTGAACTGGTACTCCTCCACCCACTGTCCCACGGCCGCTTCAAAGTCTGTCTCGCCCCACTGTTCGATGTTGACGAAGTCTTCGTCGTCCTCATCGATGAACTCCCAATAGATAAATCCCTCGGCTGGCCCTTTTCCATGCTTGTAGAAGTAGCCGGGACCCGAGGAGTCCAGGTAGAAGGTCTTGTTTTTGTAGATGATCTGGGCGGGAGGGTCGTCGTGATCGATGATGTGGCGCCGGATGTCCCCTTCGATGGCGCCGATGGGGATCTTGCGCGAGAAGGCCCACTCGACTTCGTCCTCTTCGGAGCGCTCCAGGTAGCGGACCTCGTCTCCCGCCGTCAGCTCCCATTCGTCCGTGCGGTCGCCGTCGAAATCGTATCGATGCTGTTCAGTCACTGTCCAGGTCTTGAGGTCGTAGTCGACCAGGTATCCCACCTGAAGCTTTTCCAGGATCAGGTCGTGAAGGGGATCCGGCCCCTCCAGCTTCTTGTTTTTGCCGGTGAGAAAATCAAACAAGCCCATCAGAAAACCCCTCCTGCCCGCCATCGCCGTTGAGCCGCTTCAACTCCCTCACTTCGAAGCGTCCTGCTGTAGTCTAGCATCCCTTCCAGCCGCCAATCTTCTACGGGCTCGCCGGGTCGGATATTCGAAGGCCCACCTCTTGCAATTTGCTCAGCGCATTGAGTAAATTTACTCAGTGCATTGAGTAATTTGTTGGGGGGCGCGGGATGTTCAAACGGCCATTGTTCGATATTCTGC
>JANQFM010000477.1 GCA_028277865.1 Acidobacteriota bacterium | reverse complement strand
CGCGAGGAGCCGCAAGGGCCGCCCTGGCAAGGCGTCGCGAGAAAGGCCCGCGCAGGCGTACTGTATGTACGTCGAGCAGGCCGACCGAGCGCAACGCAGTCAGGGCGGATGTTTGCGGCTCCGCAGTAGAAAACCCGTAAGAAATCCGGGTTAGCCCCAGAATGGCACACTCTCTTGACTGACAACTGACAATTCAATAAAGCATCCAGTAGATCAACACCCCCGTCACCGACACGTAAAGCCACAAGGGCAGAGTGATGCGGGCGATCTTGCGGTGGCGGGCGACCTGAAGGTTCCAGCCGCGGTAGAGGGTGATCAAAGCCAGAGGCAGGATGGCTGCCGCCAGGACAATGTGGGTCAACAGTATGAAGTAGTAGACGCCCTTCCAATCTCCGCCGTAGGGCACGGGAGCGCTCTTGTACCAGTGGTAGACCACGTAGGTGACCAGGAAAAGCGTCGAACTGCCGAAGGCGGACAGCATGACTCGGCGGTGATTTTCGACTTGCTTTCGGCGGACGAGCGCATAGCCGACGACAAGCAGCAAGGCCGTCAGGGTGTTCAACGTGGCATTGACGGTGGGCAGAAAGGAAACGTCCAGGCTGCCCCGTACCCCTTCGGGACGCGGCCCCAAGATCAGGAAGCAGACCGCCGCGGCCACAGCTACGGAGACGATGGCGATGATGCTGATCCAGAAACGGTCTTTCATCAGTTGTCAGTTGTCAGTTGTCAGTTGTCAGTTGTCAGTTGTCATCGAGAGAGTCTAGCCCAAAGCGTCAGAAGATTCAGGCGAAAAAGTGTTCGCAGTTCGCAGTTCGCAGTTCGCAGTTCGCAGTCTGGAGAGCAGTAACCCGGTTGTATTGCTGCCGACTGACAACTGAAAACTGACAACTGCGTTCGGACCTTGTAATCACACAGGAGGTTGGAGTCGCCCCCGGCTCCAGCCTCCCCTTATCCGCACTGAGCTCCATCCGTGTTTAAAAGATTTCGCTAGGCTGCTGGGGTTGCCGTTTTCGTCACATTCGAGTCAAGTTTGCCACCCAGGCACAGAGTGCACTGAGAAGAATCAGAAAAGCCCTCTGATCTCTGTCTCTCGGTGTCTCTGTGGCTTCCCATCTCTGGTCCGAGGCGCTGCCTCGCTAGATTTTTGCTTCCTTTCATGGACTTCTTCCCTTCCCCGTCAGCATCCTGGCCAGCAAACGGCCCGAACCGGCGCCCACTCCCGCGCCCGGCCAGGTCGAAGCCCCGCACATGTAAAGGCGCCGGACAGGCGTGCGGTAGCGGGACCAGCCGGGGAAGGGCCGCAGCAGGTAGTTCTGGTGAAGGTGATGGCTCCCGCCCAGGCTGTCTCCGCCCACCAGGTTGGGATTATGGGTCTGCAGGTCGGTGGGCGACAGGACGCAGCGTGACAGGATCTTGCTTCGCAGTCCGGGGGCGAAGCTTTCCAGCCGGTCCAGCACGCGTTCAGCATAGGGCTTTCGCGCCGATTCCCAGTCGCGCGCCTCGATCTTGCCTGCGGCATCTCCAGCAATGGCCGCCGGCAGGGCTCTGACCTGGATCCACAAGATGTGATTCCCATTGGGCGCTCGGGCGGGATCGACAGCGGTCGGCTGGCCGACCACCAGCATCGGACGCTCGGGGAGCCGTCCTGAGATCGCCTCCGAATAGACCCTGTCCATCTCCTGCAAAGAGTTTCCAATGTGGACGTATGCAAAGTCCTGCACCTGCCCTCCGGCCTCCCAGTCGGGCAAGCCCGAGAGGGCCAGATGGACCATCATGGTTGCAGGGCCGTAGCGGTATCGACCGATTCTGTGCCTCTCGCTTTCGGAAAGCCCTTGGCCGGGGATCAGCCCGGCCAGGACGGTGGGTACCAGATTGGCGATAACGGCCCTGCGGCAGCCGATGCTCCGGCCCTCTTCGATCTCCACTCCCGAAGCGCCGTCAGCGCTGATTTGAATTCGCCGGACGGGGCTGGAGCAGCACAATTCCCCTCCCAGGCTCTCGAAAAGGAGAACCAGAGCTTGGATCATCGAGTCCGCGCCGCCCTTCCCCAGGGCCATCCCGTTCATCTGGGAAGCCATCGATTCCAGGTAGGGGAAGAGAGCCCCTCCGGCCATGGCGGGAGGGAAGTCGAGGTGCATTCCCCAGGCGGCGCACATGGCTTGCACTTGAGGGCTTTCGAAATGCTCCTGCAGGAATTCCCGAGGGGATTGAAGCAGCAGGCGCAGCAGGTCCGATGGCCAGCGGCGTCCCAGCTTGCGCATCCCTTTCCAAAGCCCTCGGGCCAGAGCGAAAGAAGGCATGGGCACCGACAGCAGGGGAAACAGAAAAGCAGCGCTGCGCTGAAACTCTTCATAAAGCGATTGCCAGGCCAGGGCATCCGGAGGCGAAAAGCGCCCAATGCTGGCGACAGTCTCTTCCAGGTCCGTCGAAACGCCAATAAATCCGCCTCTCTCAAAGACCGATCCGAAGGGTTTGGGAGCTTGAACGAACTCCAGCCCGTACTCCCGCAACTGGCTGCCGAACTCCTGAAAGAAGGGAGAGCCGGCAAAAAGGCTGAGGTTGGCGGCGAACAGGTCGTGGCGAAAGCCCGGCAGGGTGACTTCAGCCGTTTGGACGGCACCTCCGGGCTGTTCATTGCGCTCCAGGATGAGCACTTTCCAGCCCGCCTTGGCCAAAATGACCCCCGCCGCCAATCCGTTGTGCCCCGCCCCGATGATGATGGCGTCGTGCATCAGTTGTCAGTTGTCAGTTGTCAGTTGTCAGTTGTCAGTTGTCAG
>JANQFM010000476.1 GCA_028277865.1 Acidobacteriota bacterium | reverse complement strand
GCCCCATTGAGTTTTCGAGGATGTCTTGTGCCGCCAGGATGACCGGGTGGTCCTCGGGTGTCAAAAAGGCGGGATTGTCGGCAGGGATGCCCGCCTCATATCCGGTGAAGCTGCGACGCTCGAATACCGGAATGCTCACTTCGGCTTCAGCGCCCTCGATCAGGCAGCCGTCGGCCAACTCTTGCAGGACGCGTCGGCAATCCTCGCCGCTTTCGCCCGGGATGTTGCGCCAATCGCAGGTCAGCCAGACCGCGGCTGGAATGACATTGGGGCTTGTCTGATCCGTGCGGATCAGCGTCGGCGCTACCGAACTGGCGCCCAGATCGGCATCCTGACGCATCTTTAGTCCTTGCAGGGCAGTGATGAATCGGGCCGTCACCTGCAAAGGGTTGACTCCCTTGGATGGGACGCTGGCGTGGACGCTGCGCCCCGTCACGTGCAATTCCAACTGGGTGCGTCCCCGGTGGCCACGCCTGAGGGTGTTGCTGCTGGGCTCGCCGATGACGGCAATGGAAGGCTCCAGCTGCCCGACCATGTACCGGGCGCCTGTTCCGCCGACTTCTTCCTGCACCACTGCTGTGACCAGCACGTCCCCCGGCGGACGTCGGCCTTGCTCGATCAGTCCCGCCACGCCGTAGACCTGGGCGGCCAAAGGCCCTTTGATGTCGACTGCGCCCCTGCCCCAGACGCGGTCCTGGTGGACCTCGGCGCCGAATGGAGGGTGGGGCCAGCGGGAGTGGTCTCCGACGTCCACGTGGTCCAGGTGAGTGTTGAAAAGCACCAAGGGTGCCTGTCCATCCCCTCGCAGGATCCCGGTCACGTTTCCAGCCTCGTCCTGGGTGACTTCGTCGAAGCCCAGCGATTTCATTTCGGAGCTCACCAGCAGGACGATGTCGGATTCCCGGCCCGGCAGGCTGGGGGTTTGAATCAGGCGTTGCAGGAAGTCGATGCACGATTGAAGGTCGGTCTTGGGCATAAGGGGAGAATTTCATTGAGGGAAGGAGAAGTCAAGGGGGAAGAGAAGAGCGGATGAACCGCAGAGAGCGCGGAGAAGGGGACGCAGAGGGCAACGAGAAGAGTGAGGCCGGTCAAGAATGAGAGTGGGCCATTGAGAGGCGGAATCGGGCCGGTCAGGGGGGGAGGCTTCTCGATGAGGGGCGCAACGGACATACTAATGGGTGGGGCATTATGGATGTCTACCTGCTGATCAATCTCTACCTGAGTACCTTCGGGCTGCTCAGCTTTTCCTTCCTGCTTTTTCTGCAACTGAAGGATTGGAGGGATTGTCCGCTTATTGAAATGCTTTGCTCGACGGCTTTGACCGTGGTTTCGATCCTGTGGTTTGTGATGGGATTGCTGATCACCTTCCCGGTCCTGCGCGGTGACATCCACTTCTTCAGCTTTCTAGGCAGCGGCCTGGGGTTGTTTTTTCCTCCCCTGATCAACGCGGCCTTTTACTTCAGCTACAAACCCAACCGGGCGCCGCGCTGGTTCGCCCTGGGGGGCATCTTTCTGTCTGTGGCCGTGACTTTGGCCGGATTGGCAGCCATCGGCCTGAGTTTGGGGGAAAGGAAGATCCTGGGGGCGCTGATGGGTTTCACCTTTCAAGTGTCCTTCGTCTGGGTGGCTGTCTACTCCGCATCGCTGATCTACTTGAACCGTCGGGCCGTCCGTAATGCCCGCGAACGGCGCTACCGCAAGAGGATGTACCAGTTGCTGGGCTTGCTGGCTCTGTTCACATTCCTCTTCTATGTGCCGGCCTTGAGGGAATTGGGCGGTCTGCTGGCTCGGTCCATGCCTCTCCTCTTTGCCTTTTTCGGATTGTATTATCGCCAGCAGTACGAGTTTTTTGACCTGGCGATCAAGCGAGGGCTGTTCTTTTTTCTGGTCTTCGGACTGCTGCTTGCCTACTTTGCCGCCATCCTGCCGCTGGCCGAAGGCCTGGGAGGGCCGCAAGACCGCTCCCTGATCCTGACATTGCTGGCCCTTCCCCCCGCCCTGGCTTTGCCCTACTTCTACCGGCGCCTGGAGGCTTGGCTGGACCGCATCTGGTTGGGGCGGCTTTTCTCGCCGGTGGATGCGGCAGGGCACTTTCTTTCCGGAGTCCGGCAGGTGACCAGCGAGCAGGAACTCTTGAAACAGGCCGGCAAAACCCTGGGAGAAATCTTCCAGGCCAGAGTCCAGGTGCTGACCGGACCTGATCCGCCATCCGGGGACGACTCGACAACCGCCTCAGGCTGGGGTAAGGAAGAGGGTGTCCATTTGGAGATCCCCATTCAAGCCGAAGGGCGGCACTACGGGGTGATCCGGCTCGGCGGGCGCCCCAATCAAACCCCATATTTCAAGAGCGACCGCAAGCTTTTGACCACTCTGGCCGACATCTTGGCGCGCCTGATGGAGTACGTCCGTCTGCAGGAACGGCACCGTCTGCAGGAACGGCGCGAAGAAGGCCTTCGGCTGCAAGCCAGCCAGTCGGAATTGAAAGCCCTGCGGGCACAGATCAACCCCCACTTCCTGTTCAACGCGCTGAACGCCATCGCCGGACTCATCCACAAGCACCCCCAACGGGCCGAGCAGACGGTCGAACGCCTGGCAGAAGTTTTTCGATACACCCTGAGCCGTTCCGAACAGGAATGGGTGCGCCTGGAAAGCGAAATGGAGTTCATCGCCGCCTATCTCGAGGTGGAGCGCTCCCGCTTCGGCAAGCGTCTGCTGACCAACATCGATGTCGAGGACGAAACGCGCAATTTGTGGATCCCCTCCATGCTGGTGCAGACCTTGGTCGAAAATGCCGTCAAGCACGGCCTCTCATCTGTGCGCGGCGTGGGGCGTATCCACATTCGGACTTGGCTCGATTCCGAGGCCGACCGCCTGCGGATCCAGGTTTCCGACAACGGATCCGGCTTCGGGCACTCCACTTCAAGACGCGGCGCCGGATTCGGCCTGCCCAGCATTCGCCGACGCCTGGAGGGCTATTTCGACGGCCATGCTCAGCTTCGAGCTTGGCGTGATGAAGAGGCCAGGGAGACGATGGTGCAGATTGAAATGCCTGTGAGAAGGGAAGTCTATGAGGCTGCGAGGCCCGAGCAAGGGTCATTGAGCGGGGAACCAAGCTGAATGCCGGTGGGTTCAAAGACAGGCGAAGCAGTCCATTGCTTCCTGGGGAAGATACGGGCTCTTTTGCCAGCAGGCTGAAGATCAGGAGGCTTTTCTCTGGTCCTCTTGCTTGACGTCCTTTTCATCGTCATCTTCTTCGGGAGTCGGGCGGATGGCATCCTTGAAGTTGCGGATGCCCTCGCCCAGCCCTTTGCCGAGTTGCCCCATTCGGCTGGCACCGAAAAGCACGATGACGATCAGCAAGATGATGACAAGTTCTGTTGCGCCGAGTCCAAGCAATGCAGTTCTCCTCTCGCTTGACCAATCCGCATCTTAGCCCTCTGGCTCAGCGCGTGTCAACGCGCCACAAGCAAATCGCCGTGCGGCCAAGCACCAATACCGTTCACTTAAGGAGTACCGGGCGCTGGAAGCCACGTGCCGGGCTTGTCCCGGTCGGGCTGTGTTTAGTAACCAGTTCCGCTTCAAAAACCATGTCGCCACCACGGAGCTTGACTCCGTGGAGCGATGTTTCACGGCTGGGATTCAATCGGCTGCAAGATCCCCCATCCAAAGCCTCAACCCTCCGCCACCCTGCAATCATCTCGCCCATCGCTTAGCAAACACCGCCCTACCGAGGCAAGCTCGGATGGTGGCGTTTTCTTTTGCCGATCCCGTCTGGTTTCAAAACACGGCCCGACCGGGACAAGCCCGGCACGTGGCCTCCATCCTTGCCAATCCTCTTAAGTGAACAGCATTGGAGTTAGCCCCAGAATGGCACACTCTCTTGACTGACAACTGACAACTGACAACTCAATAGAGCATCCAGTAGATCAACACCCCCGTCACCGACACGTAAAGCCACAAGGGCAGAGTGATGCGGGCGATCTTGCGGTGGCGGGCGACCTGGAGGTTCCAGCCGCGGTAGAGGGTGATCAAAGCCAGAGGCAGGATGGCCGCCGCCAGGACAATGTGGGTCAACAGTATGAAGTAGTAGACGCCCTTCCAATCTCCGCCGTAGGGCACGGGAGCGCTCTTGTACCAGTGGTAGACCAC
>JANQFM010000425.1 GCA_028277865.1 Acidobacteriota bacterium | reverse complement strand
CGGCGGGCGGCGGGGCCGAAGTCGCCGGAATGCAGCTTGAGCACGTCCCAGGGCCAGTTGCGAATGCCGTTCCGCGAACTGGTGCGGCGGGTGTAGCCTTGGGCCAGGCTTCGGACATCGTCGGCCCCGAAGTAGACCTTCTTGCCGTTCACCTCCGCCACGACAGGCTCCTTCTCGACGCGTGCAATGACCGCCTTGAAAGCCTCGATCAGGCCGCCTGGCGGGGTCTCGTCCTTCAACTGGGATGATTTCTCGGCCGCTTCGGCGATGCGCGTGAGCGAATTGAGCACTCCCGAGGGCATGTCGTAGGTGTGGTCGGGACCCTCCATCCCCGTCAGGACAGCCCGGGCCACAATTTCGGGATGGAACCGCATCACGGCCATTCCCCAGTGAGAGCCGAAGCTGCCTCCCGTGATGGTGATCTTCTCGTGGCCCAGCGCACGGGCCACGTCGCGTACGTCGGCAGCCGCCTCCACCACGTTGAAGCCGCTCAGGTCGTAGCCCTTGCTGCGCCAGTAGTCGCGACATTGGATGGAGGTCCGGCGCATGGCCTCCGCTTGCTCCCGCAGGCTGACCTCCCGGTCCAGCGGCAACGGCTCAGGGTCTTGGCAGACGGTGTTGGGCTTGGAGGAGCCGATTCCGCGTTGGCCCACGATCACCAAGTCCGCCAGCTGGATGGCGGGTACGATGTCCTCCTCGTAAAACCCCTTGCGCTGCAGCGATCCCGACAGCCCAGCCCATCCTGGCCCCCCATGAAGGCGAAAGACGGGCGGAGTGCCGGCGCTGTTTTCACCGCTGGAGCGGAAGCGGTAGACTTCCACTCCGATCACCTTGCTGTCCGGGTCGGATCGCTTGAGGGGGACCAAGATCATGCCCCGCTCGGCCTCGGCGTATCCGCCCTCCTTGAGTTCGATCCTCTCAGGATAAAGAAACAGCTTTCCCCCCTCGGGTTTGTCGGTTTCCTGGGCCGGGTCCATGCAACCCAAACAGGCAAGTGAGCCCAGTAGGCAGAGTGCACAAATGATTCGTGCAGGCATTGCGGTCCTCCTTTTTCCTTCTTCCCAGTCGAGCCAATTCCCAAGAGGATAGCAGTATCGAAGCGGCCAATCGAGAAGGGGGCCGCATAGTCATGGAGGGCGCTGAGGCCAGTCAGTGAATCCGAGACCTCATTGATGACCCCAATTCGAAGAGCTAGAATCACTCCAACCAGGAGGCTTTTTGAGAGACTCACAAAGCTGTTGCAGGCAATTGCTGACGTTGGCCTTTGTCCTGGCCTTGCTCGCGGCACCTCTTTTCAGTCAGGCATCCAGCGGCTTGGCGGAGACTTCTTCCATCTACATTCCGATGCGGGATGGGACCAGGCTGGCCATTGACATTCACCTGCCCGCCAAGCGCCCGCCCGACGACAAGCTGCCTTGCCTGATCGAGCAGACCCGTTATTGGCGTTCTTCGGAAAACCCCAAGACCGGCCAGCCCAACCCTTCTTTGAACGCCCTGGACCGGTACTTCCTGGAGCACGGCTACGCATTGGTCAAGGTGGACGTGCGGGGGACCGGCGCGTCGTTCGGCAGTCGGCAGATCGAGTACGGCCGGCAGGAAGTCCGTGACGGTCACGACGTTGTGGATTGGATCGTTAAGCAACCCTGGTCAAGCGGCAAGGTGGGTGCCTACGGGACATCCTATACGGGCACCACGGCCGAGTTGCTGGCGGCGGTGCGGCATCCGGCCGTTCAGGCGGTGATTCCCGGCTGGTCCGACTTCGACACCTACCGCAGTCCGGCGCGTCCTTACGGCCTGCTCACCGAAGCCCTGATTCCTGAATGGAGCCAACTGGTGGGCTGGCTGGACAGCAACCAAGCTTCCAACTTGGGCGCCGGCGTCAAGAGGGTGGATGCCGACCGTGACGGAGCGCTGCTGGCTCAGGCTGTGGCCGAACACGCCAGCAATCCCGACGTCTACCAGGCAATGAAGGCTCTTGTTTTCCGCGATCAGAAAATGGGCAGCGGCGAAGACAGTCTGGCTGAGGCTTCTTCCCTGTACTGGAAAAAGCAGATCGAAGCCTCGGGCGTGCCCATGCTGGTGCTGGCCAGCTGGCTGGACGCCGGGACGGCCGACGGCGCACTGCTGCGCTTTCAGCATTACCGCAACCCTCAGAAGCTGGTCATCCTGGCCTCCAGCCACGGCGGAGGGTTTCATGGCAGCCCATACGCGGTCAGCGGCCAGCCGACTGATCCGATACCGACCCAGAAGCAGCAATTCGAACTTCGCCTGGCTTTTTTCGACCACTACCTGAAAGGCCGGGACAAGGGTGTTGAGCAGTGGCCTGCCATCCGATACTTCAACCTGGGCCAGGAAGCATTTTTGGAAACCGACCGTTGGCCTCCCCGCGGCGTCCGGAGGCAGCGCTATTTCTTGGGGGAGGGCCGACGCCTGACTTCCCGCAGCCCTTCATCAGACGATAGCATCGACGTCTACACCATTGACTTTTCAGTCACCACAGGAAAGCGCAACCGCTGGGCAACCCAGATGGGCCGTCCAGTCTTGAATCTGGACAACCGCTCCGCCATGGACGAGCGCATGCTGACTTATACCAGCGACCCCTTGCCCGAAGACCTTCAGATCACGGGATCGCCCGTCATGGTTTTGCATGTCGCCTCCGATCACCAGGACGGCGCATTCCTGGTCTATTTGGAAGACGTGGACGGAAAAGGCCGCAGCCGCTACCTCACCGAAGGGGGGCTGAGGGCCATCCACCGCAAGCTCTCTCGGAATCCCTACTTCCAGGAGGAATTGCCCTTTCACTCGTTTGCCCAATCGGATGCCCGGCCACTGGTGCCAAACCAGGTGGCCGAGATCCAATTCCGCCTCTTGCCCACATCCGTGCTGATCCGCAAGGGCCACCGGCTGCGCCTGGCCATCACGGGCGCTGACGAGGGCACATTGGAGCGCGTCCCCGCCCAGGGGACGCCCACCATCACCCTTCATCGAAACCGTGTCCGAGCGTCGTTCATCGATCTGCCCGTCGTGGAAGGCTGACAGGCAACCAGCCTCATGCCCAACCCAACTTCGCTTTTTGACCGGCGTCATCCCTTCCGGGCATTCGACCCTTCATTGATCGAGGACTTCCTGCAGGGCCGCAGAATCTCTTCCTTGCAACTGCAACCAGCGGGCAGGAGCAACACCAACTACAGGCTGGCTTTGGACGATGGCCTGACCTGCCTGATGCGCATTTACAGCCAGGGGGATCCGCTGCGGGAGTCCTACATGATGAAACTGGCCGGGGAACTGGTTTCGGTTCCTCGCCAGCTGGCGCGGGGCGAAGGCTGGTCGGTTTTTTCGTTCCTGTCAGGAGACCCCCTCGAAAAGGTGCCTCAGCACTGCAAAGCTGCTGCCACAGCCCTGGCTCGGATCGGTTCGGTAGAGTTCGATTCGCCGGGATGGGTGAACCCGGATGAATCGATCTCTCCTTTTCCCTTTGCAGGGCTGTCGGGATTTGTCGAGCAGATGCTGGAGCGAGAGGACGTAGCTGCCTGGGTCGGGCCGACTGTAAGCCGGGGCATCCGCAACTTGCTTTATCGAGAGGCCGAACGCCTGGCCGAGCTGGATTCGGAATGCCGGCTGGTGCACGGGGATTTCAATCCTTCCAACATCCTGATCCGGGACGGCCAAGTCAACGGGATCCTCGATTGGGAGTACTCTCATTCGGGCACCCCGTTCATGGACATCGGAAACCTCTTGCGCCACCTGGACGGCCGCTGGCACGGCTTGGTTGAGCAGGGGCTGCGGGAGGGCGGGATGCGTTTGCCGAATGATTGGAAGGAACGGGCGCACCTGGTGGACCTGAGCAGCCATCTGGAATTCCTGTCCTCGGGCAGGTCGGACCGGTTCAAGCGTGAGTGCGTGGGGAGGATTGAAAGGTGCCTGGAGCGATTCGGCTGAGGGAATATTCGCAGAGGGTGCAGAGGCAGGGATCAGAGAGAAGACTCAGCGCAATTCACTGTGCCTCAAGAAGGCGTATCCTTCTTTCGATGGCTCGGCTGGGAACATCACCGGTCGGATCTTCTCCAGGGAATGTCGGTAAAGCCAACTGACGATTGCCTTTGTGCCCGCCATGGTCAACCTGATATAGTCCTCCTACGCGATTCTGAGTTTGTTTGCACTCCTGTTTGGTGTTCCAAGACACGGGCAGCGGTCGCGAATGTCTGTGGTCAATGGGATGAATTCTTCAAGAT
>JANQFM010000405.1 GCA_028277865.1 Acidobacteriota bacterium | reverse complement strand
CTGGGCGTTGAACGCCTCCACCCGCGTTCCGCCGCCCAGGCCTCCCAGGACGTACAGCTTTTCGTCCAGTACGCAAAAGGCGACTTCCTGGCGGGCTGAATTCATAGGGGGGAGCGAACTCCACCTGCCTCGAATCTCTCCAGCGCCCACAGGCAAAAGGCTGGCCAGAATGACTGCCAGGTACCAGAAGGTGTGTGCAAACTGCACCCGCTGTCGTTTGCCCGGACTCTTTGAACTCCGAAATCCGAAATCTGATTTCATCTTTCACTCCTCAAATTCATGCTACTGGAGCAAGACACCTACCTTCAAAGCGATCGAACCAATAAAAGATTGAAAAAAATTGGGGACAGTCACCCAACACTGGTCACCCCACTATTGGGGACAGTCACGGATCAATCTGATCATTCAATCGCCGGGTCGGACAGGGAATCGGTTGCAACGCCCGCATCCCCGATTTGTCATTCTCCCGGGCAGATCCGTTCCTCCAATCGCTCAACCACCCTATGAAGGTCCGGACGGTCGCCCAGCAACCCTTGCCAAGGGTCGGCCTTCATCTCTTCCAACCGTTCGGGCAGGTTGCGCAGTGTGAATTGGCGGGGCTCGAGCAATTCATCCACCTCGTCCCAATGCAATGGCGCCGAAACCGGCGCTGCGGGCAAGGGGCGGACGCTGTAGGGGGCAATCAGCAGCTTTCCGTGGCTGTTTTGGCCTGTGTCGAGGTAGACCTTCCCTTCGCGCTTTTTGATGGACCGAAGCAAGGTGGCCGTCCCCGGATGCTCCAATGCCACCACCCGGGCAAGAAGTTCGGCCAGGTTGCGCGACTGCTCGTAGGTGCATTGACGCCCCAGGGGGATCAGGACGTGCAGGCCGCTGGAGCCGCTGGTCTTGCAGTAGCAGGGCAGCTGAAGGTCCAGGCACAGTGACCGGAAAGCCAAAGCCAGTCCCACCACGTCGGGGAAGGGTGCATCCTTGGGGTCCAGGTCGATAATGCTCCAGTCGGGGCGTCCCAGGGTGGAAGCCCGGCTGGACCAGATGTGCAAGGGGATGGTCCCCAGGTTGACCAGGTAAAGCAGCGATTGCAGGTCGTCGCAGACGAAGTAGTCCACTTCGCGCTGGGTATTCTCGCTCCACAATCGCTCGGTGCGCAGCCAGTCGGGGACGTAGTCGGGAGCGTCCTTTTGGAAGAAGAATTTGCCTTCGATGCCGTCCGGATAGCGGGTCAGGACCAGCAGGCGGTCTTTGAGGAAGGGCAGCAGCCAGGGCGAGACAGCCTGGTAGTAGTCGGCCAGATCCCCTTTGGTGATACCCTCCCCGGGCCAAAAGACCTTGGCAGGACGCCTGATCTTGACTTGGCCCGGCTGGGAGATTTGGGGCTGCACCGGTTCGGGTTCGTGTTCATACTGACGGACGCATTGGCGCGGTTCGGCTTCGTCCAGGAGCTGTTCGAAGACAGGCTGGCGCAGATTGCCGGCCTGGGTCCAATCGGTGAAGCGGACGCGGCAAACCAGCTCCGGCTCAACCCAGTGGACACCTTTGGGGGCTGCCAGCTGTCCGCTGCAGGGTGGGTCGAATCGGACGATTTGCAGGAGGCGCGAGTGGAGGCCGTCGATCAGTTTCTGGTCGAATCCGGTACCCACCCGACCGCAGTAGACCAGTTTCCCTTCATCGTAAACAGCCAATTCGAGGGCGCCGAAGCCGGAGCGTCCCCGGCCCTTGGGGTCGGTGAAGCCAACGATGATCACCTCAGCCCGTTGCTCGGCCCGGACCTTGAGCCAGTCGCGCCAACGGCCAGATCGATAGGCAGCGTCGCACTTCTTGGCCATCAGACCTTCCAGCCCGCGTCGGCGCACTTGCTCGAAGAGTTCGGTGCCCCGCTCCTGAACGTGGTCTGCAAAACGCAAGGGTCCGGCTCGGGGGACGATGAGGCGCAGCAGTTCCTTGCGCTGAAGGTATGTCAGGGCACGCAAGTCCCAGTCCTCAAAACCCAGCAGGTCAAACAAGTAAAGGACCGCAGGAAGCTTCACGTCGGCGCGCTGAATGTCGGTGGAACGCGTCAGCATGCCCCGTTTTTGGAGTCGCTGAAAGCAGGGGCGGGCCTGCTCGTCGAGGACGACCAGTTCGCCGTCCATGACCAGCGAGTCGTAGGGAAGGGAAGTCAGGGTGCGGGCGATGGCCGGGAAGGTGCGAGTGGCCTCCAGCCCGCTGCGGTAGCGCAGCAAAGGGCCACCGTCCTGCTTGGCGGCCAGCACGCGGTAGCCGTCGTACTTGAGCTCGAAACACCATCCGGGGTCCGAAAAAGGCTCGTCGCAGGCCTCGGCCAGCATCAGCTTGACCTCCCCTGGCTGGAGGCTCTGCCGACGGGCGCCCCACTCCTGGAGCTTTTGACGGATCGGACGGGACCGATGGTGCCCGTCGCGTAGTTCGTCGACCGTCAGGCCTGAGAATACCGATTCCTCGCTCCAGGTCGCCTGCGGTGCCTGGCCGGCCCAGGCGTCTTTTTTCTTGAAAAGAAGCCACTCTTTGGGGTCGGTCGAGCGTCCTTGCGGGCGAATCAACTCCCAGCCGCCCCGCATCTTGTAGCCCCTCAGCTCGAAGACGAGCTTGCCCTCCTTCAAACCTTCATCCGGCGGGACCCGAGGGATCCACAGGCCCTGGTCCCAGACGATCATGGCGCCGGCGCCGTAATTTCCTTGAGGGATGACCCCTTCGAAATCGGCGTAGCCCAGCGGGTGGTCTTCGGTCTTTACCGCCAGCCTCCTGTCGGATGGGTCAGGCGAGGGGCCCTTGGGCACCGCCCAGCTCAGCAATGCCCCCTCCCACTCCAGGCGCAGGTCATAGTGCAGGCGGCGCGCCGAGTGCTTTTGCACCACAAAGCGCCGCGCCGTCACACCCCCGCCGAACGGCTCCGGTGTCCGGTCGGCCGCACGCTTGTCGCGGTACTCTTTAAGCCTCTCTCGCTCTCCCATCCTCTCTGCGCCTCTCTGCGTCCTCTCCCTGCGTTCCCTACGGCTTCTCGCTCTCCTGCAATTTTTCCTGTTTTTCCACCCTATCCTTTGATATACTACGAGTTTATGGCTGCACGATCTATGGGAAAGGCGACGGTTTCGTTCGGGCTGGTTTCCATTCCGATCAAAGTTTATACCAGCAGTAACAGTGACGGAGCGGTGCGATTCAACATGCTGCACGGCAAGTGCGGCAGCCGAATCCGCCAGCAGCTCTATTGCCCGACCGACGACGAAGTGGTGGACCGCAGCGAGATCGTCAAGGGATACGAATTCGCCAAGGACCAGTACGTCACGTTCGAGCCCGAAGAGCTGAAGGCTCTGGAGGCCGTTTCGACCAACACCGTCGAGATCACCGAATTCATCCCCGCCGACCAGATCGATCCAGTTTTCTTCGGCAAGGCCTATTACCTGAGCCCCGACAAGGGCGGCGATCGGGCCTACAGCCTTCTGTCGTCCGCCATGCGCGAGACGGGACGGGTCGGCTTGGCCCGTTATGCCGCGCGGGGCAAAGAGTACCTGGTGATGTTGCGCGCCATGGAGGGCGCCTTGGTGATGCAGCAGCTGCGCTACACTGACGAAGTCAAGGCCATCACAGAGATTCCCCTTCCCGAGATCGAAGTCAAAGAGGCCGAGCTGAAGCTGGCTGTTCAGTTGATCGACCAGGTGTCCAGTGAGGAATTTCACCCTGAAAACTACCAGGACAACGTCACCGGACGCATCCGTGAGCTCGTCCAAAAGAAGGTGGAAGGCCAGGAGGTCATCGCAGTCGCCCCCGAGCAGCCCCAGGCCCAGATCATCGACCTGATGGACGCCCTCAAAGCCAGCCTGGGCGAGGCGCCGGCCCAGGAGTCCGCATCAGAACGCAAGTCCGCCAAACGTGCCACCGCAGAGCCCGTGAAGCGCACCGCCAAGGCCAACTGAGGTTTCGCGCCGCAAAGTGCGCCAAGGTTGAAATCTTTACTGGACGCCTTGCCTTGCGATCTTTGCGTCTTGGCGCGAAGTCCCCGGCCTAGAGTTCCGAGATGAAGATTCCGCGTTGCAGCGGCCTTTTGTTGCACATCACCTCCCTGCCCGGACCCTGGGGAATTGGCGATTTGGGTCCGCAAGCCTACGAATTTGCCGACTTTCTGGCCGGCGCGGGCCAGCGGATCTGGCAGGTGCTGCCTGTACGCCCGACCGGCTTCGGCGATTCGCCCTACCAATGCCTTTCCGCCTTTGCCGGCAATTCGTTGCTGATCAGCCCCGACCGACTGGTGGAGGAGGGCTGCCTTTCAGCCGATGACCTGGCCGATGTCCCGCAATTCCCTCAAGGACGGGTGGATTTTGGAGAGGTCATCCCCTTCAAGATGAATCTCTTGCGCCGCGCTTATGAAAACTACTGCCGCAATGCTCCCGCCCATCTGAGCGATCAGGCCGATCGGTTCCAGCGGCAAAATTCGGATTGGCTGGACGACTTCGCACTCTTCATGGCCCTCAAGCAGGCCCAAAGGGGGTGCAGATGGTCCGATTGGCCAGCCCAGATTGCCCGCCGAGAGTCGGCTGCCCTGGATTTGTGGAGACGGGACCTGGCGGATGAGATCGCTTTCGTCCAATTCCAGCAGTTTATATTCCGGCAGCAATGGGATGCCTTGCGGGAGCACTGCCAAAGCAAGGGAGTCCGCCTGATGGGCGATGTCCCCATTTTCGTGGCTCACGACAGTGCCGAGGTATGGGCTCGCCCCGAACTCT
>JANQFM010000364.1 GCA_028277865.1 Acidobacteriota bacterium | reverse complement strand
AGTACACATCTGGCGGGGTCCGATCACGAAGGAGATGACGGCACTATCCTCAGTGACAGGCCCCGTGCCGT
This sequence comes from Acidobacteriota bacterium, assembly GCA_028277865.1. Classification (GTDB taxonomy): domain Bacteria; phylum Acidobacteriota; class UBA6911; order RPQK01; family DATIPO01; genus JANQFM01. The sequence goes on along the minus strand of JANQFM010000364.1, from coordinate 5,531 downwards.
CCGCATTTTCGAGTACCAGCTCACGAGGGCAGTCATCCAGCTTGGTCCACTCGTAGGTGATGGGATCATCGTCGGGATCAGAGGACATCGAGCCGTCCACTACGACGCGAGTGTCAGCCGCGACAATCATGGGTTCTTCGTTTTCCTTGATCACGGCGATGGGTGGACGGTTGCCGGCCCGTATCGTTCGGGTCAGTGTCTCGTAGCGGACGCGAGGCACGAAAACGGGGACCGGCCCCGGGGCCGGCAAATAGGTGCGCGGCGAATCGGACCGCCCCCACTCACCGAATCGGACTCCAAAGCCGAAGCGGTAAGCGTCTTCGGAGGCCACAAAGCCTTCATTGATGCCGAATTCAGCATAGGGCTTAAGCCGCCAAAAGTGGGGGATGTGGAAGCGAACCACTCCTCCCGGGGCACTGTCGCGCAAGGCCAGGTCCAGCCAGCCAAAGGCGCCTTCGACGCGGTAGTTGCCAAAGACGTTCAAGTCGAAGTTGACGCCGATCTGGTCGCTGACTTTCAAGAAGGTCTCCTCGAGGAAGACGTCGTCGAAGTTCACGGTGCGGACCACCGACTCATCCCGGTTGGCGCGGGTCAGGTAGCCTCCGACTTGCCCTCGGCCAAAGATGTAATTGACGTTGAAAAAGAACTGGCCCACCGAGCCGGTCTGATCCCAGCCTGAACGGTTGATCCAGCGCAAGCTTTCCATGATGGCGAACTGCAGGTTGCGCCAGCGCAAGACCGGTCCGAAGTCGAGCTGAAATTCGCGGGCGCTGAAGTCTTCCAGGCAGGTTCCGTCCTCGGTGATCCCTTCACAGGCCGTGGGATCGAAGAGTCGGTCCTGGCGGTCGATAAAGCGCGGCAAATCCCCCAGGTCGATGGAGTCGTGGTGCTTGCGAAAAGCGAATTCGAACTGGGTCTGGAATCCGACGCTGTTGGAAAAGCGATGGAAAAGCCGGACTTGGCCGTCAGCTTCCAGCCCGGACTGGCTGTTGAAGCCGGCGCCGAATCGCAGCACATCAAAGTCGGGCTTGAAGAGCTTGGCCCAGAAGTTCTGGAGGCGATAGATGGGTTCCACGTCCACTTTGGTGCCCGACGAGCCCATGGTGATGTTGAAGCCGACCAGATTCTCCCAGCCGGGACGAGTGCGGTCCACCACCAGATTGGGACGAGGGTCGGCACCGACACCGATGGCCCGGTTGCGAGGATAAAGGAAGTACTCCCCGTCAGGGATGCGCGCCCAGAGCGTCAAATGCTGCAGCCCCCGATAGACGTTTTCCACGTATTGCCGCCAAAGCAGTTTTTCCTGGTCGACGGGGTCGATGACGAAAAAGTCGGCCGGATCGACATTGATGCGGTCCCTCTGGCCGTAAACGGGCACCCAGTCGGGCGGGGTGGGCTGAGAAACGCCGGGAGGAGCAGGGGCGCCGGCTGCGCTGCTCCGATCAGGAACCTGAACATATTGATTGAGGTAGTACTGCAAGTACCAGTGCGTGACGATGGGATCTTCCATCTGCTGGTGGAATGAGTTGGCGAAGAGAATGGCCTGGGGAGAGGCCGTGGTGGGATCAGCCACCCGGATGCCGAATTCCTCCAGGTTGGTCATGTTGGCGCTGCGGTTGAATTCCAATCGCAACGGATTGCCCGAGGCGTCCCGGTAGGACTGGAAGAAGGACTGCTGAGGCTCCGCGCCGGAAAAAAGCTGGTTGATCTGGGCAGAGGTGCAGAAATCGGTGACCGCCCAGCGGCAGAACTCCACCTGCAGGACTTGGCTGCCACCGTGTGAGGTGGCTGCCAGGATCTCCCCAAACTTCTTCAAGGCCAGCTCGCCGCGAAAGCCGTAATGGCGACGGATCCGCTGCAGGGCCACCTCCATATGCCGCTCGTAAAGCTCATCGTAGCCCAGGCGGGCGGCGGCAATGGCCATGTAGGCGTGATTGACCACATTCAAATCGACCAGCACCGGACTGACCGTGCGCGGGTAGTTGCGGTAAAAAGACTCGTCCGCCTGATTGCATGCCTGCTGCATCTGCCGGACGGTTTGATAGTTTCTTTGATATTGAGCGAGAAAGGCTGCCGGGGAATGAGAAAGCGTGAAATCGATGGGCGTCAATTGGCTGTAATGGGTCTGGATATCCCGCAGGCCGCTTTGCTGCTGCTGAGGCCCGCTGCCAGGCTGCTGCTGGGGCTGCTGCGCTGCCAACCCGCCGCAGAAAACAGCCGCGAGAATGGCCCACAGAACTCCATATTCCGTTCGCCGCGCAAGGCACCTCTGGATCACGCCTCTCTCCTCCTTAGTCCATCTCGAACAGTAACTCAAGAAACTTACTTTATCGAATTCAAATACTGTTAACTTCGCGGCTTCCCGCTGCGGCAAAAACCGACACCGTAAAGGCGGCGCAAATCGTCCCTTTCTTTCCAGAGTTCCCGGACATCCATTCCCGCGGCATAGGCATGGCGGGCGGCGAGCGTATTTCTGCACAGCAAGGTGTAGGCGCGAGCCAGCAAGCGATGCAGCTCGTTTTCCTCACGGCCCGTCAGCACATCGACCTGGTAGTCCTTGGCGATCTGCTGGGCCTTTTGAAAGTATCCGTTGGCATAGTCCGCCAGATCCTGAAAGCGGGCCTCCTTGAAAAGCTGCTCGGCAAAGCCGGCAACCACCCTGACAAAGGTGCGACGAATCTGGGTGCGATCCTCTGTTGTGGCCGCCTGGTATGAAAAACGAATCCCGTCCACAAGAGTGTCCCGAGCCTGTTGCATCAGCTGGTCCCGGACCTGGCGGGCGTCGGGATCACGAACGCTGCGCACTTTCAGAGCCTGAGAAAGGCTGGAAAGAAATCTGGCATAGCGGTCAAAGAGCATCCAGGCGTTTGCCACCTGATCCTCTGAAGCCATCATTTCCCTCAGCGGCATTTCGAGGTCTTTCAGGATCTCCCCCACTTGCGCCGCGGCAGGAATCCGGCTGCCCCCGGCCACCTTCAGAACGGGGAAAGGCAATGGCCCGGGAATGGGGTTGCACAGCGGCGCTTCACGGGGCGTCCAAATGGCGGGCGCCACGCCGAAATGCTCTTCCAGCTTTTCGACAAAGCGGTAGGCGAATGCACCTTGGGACGCATTGCCGCCGTCAAAGGCCACCAAAAGAATGTAGGCTCGGCTGATCTCTTCCTGGTGCTGGGGATAAAGATGCACCGCATCGCACAAGGCCGGCCCCAGGATGCCGCCCACCTGACGCCCATAGCGGGGCCTGCGTGAGGCAGTTTGGGCTGCAAGCCGAATGAAGTCCTGCAAATACCTGTAGTCGGGAGCAGGGTCGAGCACGTCCAGCCCCAGCTGGTTGGCCTGGTGATAGCTGCTGTAGTTGCCGGCCTTGTCCAATTGGACCTGGCGGGCGGCGCGAAAGACACTGTGGTAGTCGAGCAGCGCTTGCGACACCAGTGAGTCGCAGTCGCGAGGATATTCGAGGATTTGCGGGCCGGTATTGGGGAACGTGCATTGGTTGAAGGCGATCGAGGCACGCGCGAACCGATCCTTGGCCACCATCATGGAGTCGGCGACCTTGCCATAGAACTTCAAGAGCTCCATCTGCAGGCAGAGGAACTGACGACGCTGCCCGTAGTCGATCTGCTCCTTCTCCTTTTGCATCAGGCATCGGGCTATTTCGCCTGCCACGTCCAGGACGTCGCGGATCCGTTCTTCCGAGTCCAGTGCCGACTGCTCCAGGCGAATGGCCTCGAGTTGATCAAAGTTGACGCAGCTCAGGCCTGCGGCAGAGATGGCGTCCGAACTGCATTGAGCCGACACCAGAGTCTCCGAACCGCTGCAGATTACAAACGCTGCCAGCAGCCCAATTGCTCCATTCCACTTTCGAGAGGGAGTCTTCCGATTCACAGACAGCTCCAGCGGTCGCTGTGCAAAGGCAAGCCTTTACTGGTCGATCGAAAACAAGTCATCGCGTTTGTTCTTTTCCTGGGCCTTGACGTACTGGGCACGTTCGTCCATGGACTTCCAGAAACGGATGAACCTTCGGACGTACTCGAAATCTTCACCTTCCGCCGCTGCCCCGGACAATTCTGCAGGGTCAGAGTAGTACTCGCTTTCCAATTCCCGTTTCAACACCAATTCGAAATAGCGTAATTCATCCCACACATAGGGCAAAGCCGGAGGGATTGAGCCGTCAGGCTTGAGTTCGCGAGCCAAACGCTTTTTGCCTTCGACCGATCGATGGTAGTAGCTGCGCTGCAGGATGGTGATGAACTGTAGGCCGATCGGCTCCAATCGCCGAGCCACCTCGCGCAGGTTGATGGGCAGGTTGGAGACGCCCTCCGGATCGTCCAGCAACCGTGAAGGTACGGCAGTGGCCGGCGCGATGTAAATGGGGCGTTCCTCGGGCGTCATGCCCACATCCTTGTCGTCCTGGAAGATTCGGGGGATGAAGATGAACTCGATCAGCTGAGAGGCGGCTGAGGCTTTGCCAAACTCGTCCTCATCCTGGAAGAGGTTGTTCAGGGAAGTGGACTGTCGAGGCAGGGCCACTTCCACAAATGTGCAAGCCTGCTCGACATCAAACCCTGATGTGATCTCCAGTTCCGCCCTGCGCCCATAAAGCTGAAACTTGGTGTCCTCAAAGGTGTGGCTCACCGAGCCCTGAGTGTCCGCCGCCAGAGAAACAAACAGGTCGAAACGGCCCTTGGCTGAGCCCTCCTGCAGTGCAATGCCGGCCGCATTGCAGGTGCTGTCGCTCAGTCGCAATTCCAATTCCTTAATGAATTCGTACTCCGGCCACTCCTCCAAAAGCCCTGTGTCACAGTAAACGAGCGCTTCTCCCTCAACAGGACGGCACTCCGAAGGACAGGGCACGCTGAGCGGAGCATCCGGGGCTTCCTGCTGGGCCGTGGCCGGGACCGCTGCCAGAAGGAGGACCGACAAAAGAATGCCTGCGCTACAGCATGACAAGGCCCTTCTCGATTTCATCCAAAGACTTTCCACCGAATACCTCCTAGCGTCTACGAGGATCCGGGCTCACAGCGGCCCGAAGCCCGTCGACTTGTTCTGGCCGAAGATACCGGACCTGCACGGTGATCGCAACCGACCTGTTCCACTCGTCAGAGACGCTGAAACCCAGATTGTGGCGCAGTTCTCCAGAGCGAGGAAAATCAAGGTTTGAGGGATCCACGGTCAGATACGTGTCACCGGTATCATTGTCCCTCACCAAGTTGTACCGGTTTGGCCAGCTTCCCCGCCGAATGATGTTCTGAAAGGGTATGTGAAGGCTGGGAGTACCCCCGCGCAGGCCATCGGGATCGATGATGGACTTGTTCAGATTAAAGAACCAGATCTTGGCTGCGCTTTTGTTCACGAGGGTATACTCGGCATTGAGGGGAAAGTAAAGGGCCACCCGCGTGTCGGTATTGCCCCCTCTGCCTCGGTAGACGGATCGGGGAGGCAGGTTCTCCTCCACAACGACCGGAGCAATGGTCATCACCTCCGAGCCATAGCGGACCAGGCTGGCATTGCCTCCGTCCCCTTCGGCCCAC
>JANQFM010000347.1 GCA_028277865.1 Acidobacteriota bacterium | reverse complement strand
GACCTGATTTTTGCTCCAACGGGGCACTGAAGGATAGAGGCCCCAGAAAAGGAGCTACCGGATGGCAGACAGAAAGCTTGATATCCAGTCCATTTTTGTCCGGGCTCCAGGTTCCAGGTTCCGGATTCCAGAGTCCGAATCCCGAAAACCCGGAACCTGGAACCTGGAACCCGAAACCCGAAACCCTTCTGCGGTCGGTCTGAGGCACTGCCTCGTTAGTTTTGATGGTGGCGTTTTCCCGGGGGCGTGAAGCTCCGGAATCCGTTGGGGCGAATCAGGCAGGCAGTGCTGGTGGCATTATGGCCGATCTGTCCCTGCACGTCCGCGGGCCTCCCAAACATCCCGCAGCAGCAACAGGTAAAAAGGCAGGTACTCCACCCACAGCACCCAGAGCTGCTCGCCGGGCGGCTCGAACCAGTAGGCCAAGTAGCTCAGGAAAGAGGCTGCCGACAGGTAGATTCCCGCCCAGTAGCGCATTCCCAGGATGGGATAGGCCAGCAGGGCCCAGCTCACGTACCAGGGATGCATGGTATGCGAGCAGACGTAAAGCAGCATGAGAATGAAGTAAAGGGAGGTGGCCAGGCTTTCCAGTGAGGCGGGCTGGAGCTCATGCTTCAGCCAGTCTCGCCACTGGTTGAATTGCTTGCGGCGCAGGAGCCGAAAGAGCCGCCACAGCGACGGCCCCAGGACGATGGTGAGCAGTCCGATCACAAAGACCCTTTCCAGAAAGGGGCGCAGCGTGAAGCGGTGCTCGTGCAGGGCCAGAACGGGCAGGGAATTGAAGCGCCAGATTTCGCGGAAGGTGTTGACGATGTCCAGGAAGGCCTCCCAGGAGGCAGCAGGAAGCCCTCTCAGAGCCAGGAAGGTTGCTGTGGGCAGGGCCAAGCCCACTCCGTAAAGGGCCGTATAGCGGAGTGCCGCCGACAGGCTGCCCTGCTGCTTGATGAGCAAAGGCGCGGCAAAGGCCGGGAAGATCTTGACCAGGGTGGCCAGGCTGAGCAAAAAGGGCTGCAAGAGCCGTCCAAGCGGACCCTTAGCAGTCGTCAGTACCAGAGCGCCGCTCAGCAGGCAGACGGCCAGCAGGTCGATGTGGCCCGAGGAGTGAAATTCGATGATCACCAGAGGGTTGAGCAGCCACAAGCTGAGGTTGTGTGCTTGAAGGCCTCCCCAGCGTTGCCAGAACCAGAGCAGCAGGATTTCCGACAGCAATAGCCAGACCTTCCATCCGATGACCGACGGCCCCCAAAGCAGGTGGTTGGCCCAGAAGAGGAATTGGGCCGCCGGAGGGTAGATCGAAGTCCGGTCCACATGGGCCATCTTGGAGTAGAGGCCGACGTGCTGCTGCTGGATTTCAATCAAATCCTGAGGGGCTTGCGGGTAGGGGTTGACGCCCTGGGCCGACAGCATGCCGTCCCACAGGTATCGGTAGGCGTCTTCGGACAGCCCGGGCGGCTGGACCAGCCACACCAGCCTCAGCAGCAGGGCTGTGACCAGCAGCCAGCGCCAGGAAAGATCGCGACGGCGCAATTCCTGGTAGGCCAAGGCCAGGAAAGCGAAGCCCAAAGCAACGCCCAGCAGGAACAGGGGCGCTGAGGGGCGATAGGGCCAAAGCAGAGAGAGCCCCAAGTGCAAGGCGATTCCGATTAATGCCACCAACATAAGATGTACCAGCGAGCGAGAATGGAAGGTTCACGCAAAGCCGCAAAGCCGCAAAGAAGAACGCCAAGTGAAGAGGAGGTCCATCGGCTGCAAATTGATCAACGATCAATCAACTCGTCCAGATCCTTCCTTTTTTCTTTTCTTTTCAGGCCTTTGGGTTTTGCGTGAGATTCCCCTCCTTCCAGAGTCGGACGCGGGACGAGTCGGGACAGATCCGCAGCATTTCGCCCACAGTCTTTCCGCTGTCGGGCGCCAGGAAGTCGGAGGCGATCTCGGCCAGGGGCTTGAGGGCGAAGGCCCGGTCGGCGATGCGGGGATGGGGAAGGGTTAGGCTGGGCGACGATGTGACCCTATCCCCGTAGTAGAGCATGTCGATGTCGATGTTGCGAGGCCCATTCTTTTCACCGCGCCTCCTGCCCAGCGATTGCTCGACCTGCAGGCAGGATTCCATCAGCGAACGGGGATCCAGCTCCGTTTCGACCTCCACAGCCAAATTGAGGAAGTCAGGCTGATCTACAATTCCCAGCGGTTCTGTTTCATAAACCGAAGAGCGCCGCACAACCTCCACTCCAAGCCCTTCCAACCTCTTCAACGCCTGCCCAATCCATACCTGGCGCTCCCCCAGATTCGACCCCAGCCCCAAAAAAACCCTCCCTCCCATTCCTCTCTTCTCCCTCTCTCCGCGCCTCTGCGTCTCTGCGTGAAACCCTCAAAACACCCGATCCGGATGCTCGATATTCCCGAAATAGCCCAGCCCCTTGAAGTAGAACGAGAACAGCACTTGGCGCTCTTCCCGGATCCCCGACAGATTAAACCCCTGAAACTGCACCGAAACCCCGCAGCACCCCTTGAAGTAATTGATGCGGGCGCGGAAATTCAAAAAGCGGGTCGATTGCAGGTCGTAGCTGTACAGCCCCGACAGCGACAACCCGTTGCTGATGTCGCCGTAGGCCACCTGCTGCTGAAGCTGGTTGCGCCGGAAGGTGCCCGCCTCCAGCTGCTGGGTGTTGAAATAGGTGGTGCCCAGATAGAGGCGCCTGTAGTTGAGGACACCGGTCAGGGAGACGTTACGGAAGCGGTCAAAGTCGGGATCGTAGTCGGTGCGCAGGTCGAAGCTGATGGAAGGGCGGGGCGTGAAGCGGACCACGGTGGTGATGGGAGAGGAATTGCGGGCAAAGGCGGCGTACTGAAAACCGGTGAAGGTGTAAAGCGGAAAGAACTGGTTGACGCGCCCATCCTGCAAAGCCCCTCCGAAGTCGGCGTCAAAAAAGTACTTTTGAGCCAGCTTGATTGAAAGCCACTCCCAAGTCTGCCCGCCCCGCTTGACGAAGAACCGGTTGTGCAGCGCCACTTCGACCTCGTTGGTGTCGGCGATGGCATCCAGTTCGTCAAATCGCAGCGTCCGGAAGAAATCGTCGTCGATGCCTGTGATATGGCGGTAGCGCAGGCTGGGCTCGATCAGGTGCTTGAAGCGGGGTTGCCCTGATTTGCCTCGATAGATCTTTGAAAGCCCCCAGCCCCTCAGGTCAAGGCTGAAGTCGGCATATTCCCTGCTGACGTTGTCGCTGCTGCTGCGGACCCGTCCCTCCTCGGAATCGGTGTCGAAGCTGTCGCTGTAAAAGGTGGCGCGCAACCCGACTTTGGGTGTCAGGCGCAGCCCCTGGCCCAATGGAAGAGAAAAGTAAAAGCGGGGGAAAAGGTCCAGGCGCTGTGTGATGCCCGGGGTTTCAAAGAGGTTGTCCGAACGGTTCAGCCCGGCTGCCGAAACGTCGAGGTCGACAAAGAAAGGGGAATCGAAAATGGGCTGCCCGCTGAGGCGGAAGTGGATTTGGGGAAAGGCGCGCACCACTGCATTGGGCCCTGGAAAGGCGGTCTCCTCGCGCGAAGCCAGAAAGTTGAAGGAACGGGTTCCGTCGCTGCGGCTGATGAAAAGCTGAGAAAGCTCGGTGGGACGGGTGGCGGCAAAGAAATTGTCGGAAAAGACCTGACGGAACTCGAAGCTGGAAACCAGGTTGAAGACCGAAACGGCCCGGAAACCGCCGAAACGGGTCTCTCCCTCGCCGTTGAGGCTGGCGCCGCCCTGATCGAGGCGGTCGTTGACGGCATACCCGTCCAGCACCAGCCGCGAAACCTGATTGGGGCGGAAGCGGAAGACGAATCCGTATCCGAAGCCGCGTTCGGAAAAATAGTCCTGGTTGTAAACCAGATCAGCGCTGCGCCCCAGCGTCAGGTAAAAGGACTGGCTCAGGCGCCGCCCCTTGTTGGAGGAGTTGCCGGTGGAAGGCAGCAAAAACCCGCTTTGCCTTTCCTTCTTGCCGCTGGGGAAAAGGAAATAGGGCAGGTAAAAGACGGGAACCTTCTTGATCCGCATGGCGGTATTTCGGCTGCGCACCCAGGAGTTGACCCGGATGTTGGCCTTGCTGGTGTGAAAGCTCCATTTGGGGACGGCCTCGTCGCAAGCCGTGATGATGCCGTTGCGGGCCACGTAGGTGTCGGGGCCCGTCTTGGTGATCGAAGCCGCCTTGACGAAGAGATCCTCTTCGGTGAACCCGTCCACATCGAAAAAAGTGCCCGTATCCCTTTCCAGGTTGATTTCGCCCCGCCGCGCCTTGAGCCACTCCACGGCACGCTTGACCTCCACGTTGTATTCGGAGGGGTCGTCCTTGCTTTCCAGCGTCGCGTCTTTGCTGACGGGGTCGTAGAAGACTCGGTGGGCCAGCACAGTGATGTCCTTGTAGCGGATCACCACCTCCCCTTGCGCCATCCACAGCCCTGCATCGCGATCGATGACGTCGGCCTCGATCACCGCACTCCCGCCCTCCCTCAGCGGAATCTCCAGCCTCGACCGATCCTGAGCCTGCAAAATGCCCAGTCCGGTCAGCAACACCCAAACCGCTGGGAGCCATCGCTGCAGCATCGGGTTAAGATAGCAGAAGATGAGTTGTCGGTTGTCGGTTGTCGGTTGTCGGTTGTCGGTTGTCGGTTGTCGGTTGTCAGTTGTCAGAGGATAGAGATTCTCGGATCCAGAGGTTTTCGAAATCTCGAGATTCCTGATCCGAAGGAAATCTGTGTTTGACGTCGACTTGGGGGGTCAGGTTTGGGCCGGATCGGTCGGCTTTGCTAGGCTTGTACAAGGGTCAACTAACATTGGTGGCGGAACCCTGGAAATTTCCTATCAACAGAATTTGCGGGAGGAGCTCCCATGAAGAAAAAAATTAAGCTGGATCTAGACCAACTGAGTGTCGAGACGTTTGAAACGGTGGCCGGAAATCGGGGCCGGGAAGGCACAGTGTATGGACACGCAACAGAATGGACTTTATGTGATCCGCCCTGCACCGGCGAAAGCTGTGACCATTCCTGTGGAAGCTGTGTAACTTGCGACCCGCGAATGCGCACCTGCAATGCGATGACGTGCGACGGCTCTTGCCATGCCTGTACCGCCGCTTGCTAGTGGGGTGTCTCAGGTGGCTTCGCCGCAGGTGATGGGCCGACCCCGAAGGGGTCAGGGAGATTAGCCGGTGGTCAAGCCGTCCCGGCGCGGCCACCGGATCAGATCCACAAAGCATGAGGCGCCCTGAATGGGCGCTGGAAGAAGAGCGTTCCTTCGGCAGAAGCAACTTTTGCGGCAGCCTCATCTTGCGGGCCTCTGCCTCTGGAGGGATCCTGACCTTGGCAGCGGAGGCACTCCCGGCCTTCCCGGTCTGAGGTGCCGCCCTTGCTGTGCGGTGGGCAAAAAAAAGTCCCAAGTGATGTTCAAAAGGCTCCGGCTTCCTTTCAACCATTCCCCGCCTGCCGAAGCAGGCGGATCAGGCTGACTCCGATTGAGTGGCTTCGCTTCCTTCAAAAAAGGAGCACCCGAAGAAACTCCCTTTTTGCGTTCCGCAAAGCTGCCAACCGGCCTCGAAACCGGCTTCCAGGAATCACGAACCGTGAGGCGAACCCATGGCCGATTTATTCCGGCGTGCCGTTTGATGTTCCGAGAGAAGCTCTAAAGACCACCAGGACTCAGTCATCCTTGCCTCCTTTCGCTGCTGCTGCAAAAGCTTCAACAGTCAAACAAAGCTCGTTCGGCGTCCCAACAGCCCACCGAAGCAGGCTGCCGCCCGGCGCCGACCCGAAACCCAACCTTCAGCTTTCCGGCGAACCGAAAAGCCTTCTGACCGGATCCCGGCCTGACCGATGTCCTTGAGGCCTTTGGAATCTTCCGTCCACCTCTTGGGACGGGCGTCATTTTACCTTCTTGAATTAGGCTGGCAAGAGAAAAATAAGGGTGTGTTTCACTGCATTCTTATTGTGCAAATCGAAATTCAAAGGACGGACCATAATCCCCTTGATGCTGAGATCCAAACATTCACAAGAAATTCACAGTCTTTTCCACAAAGCTTCATAATCGTCTATTTTCTGCTTTTCTGGAGCGCTTTTCGCAAGCGGACATTCAGTCGATTTGGGCGGCTTGCAGGTGGGTCAGCCATATCAATGTGAGGGGTTTAGCCAGCTTTTTCCGGTCGAAACCCGTTTGGTATCCACCAGAAGCGAAGAAAAGGGGAAAACAGGCCTTGAACTCAAGTACTGAACCAGGCATTCTGGAGGAGGTTGGACAGGCACCATGAACTGCCTGAGCGACCAGCCCTTGGCTTCGCGAGCCCCAATGCTGCTCACTGAAGCAGCCGGGAGCGGATCACAGGCAGGGGCGACTTCCAGGCTTCTAGGAGTCTGCGCGGTAGAAATGATCGTAGCGAGAAAGTGGGGAATCGAGGCCAGATTTCCTCGATTTTGAGGCTCATAGTCGCTCTATTCGCCGAAAAATCGAGGGAATATGGGCCGATTCTACCGCTTTCGCAGTAGATCAATTTTCTGCCGCGCAGACTCC
>JANQFM010000330.1 GCA_028277865.1 Acidobacteriota bacterium | reverse complement strand
GTCTTGAATGCCTTGGCGCTCTCCGGAGAGCTGTCCACCGGCGGCCTGGATCTCAACGATCATGTGTTGCACGGGGCCCTGATCGAGAGAATGGTCGAGGCGATTCAGGCAGGAGAGAATCCACTCGACTGCTGGGTCCCGGATTGGGCCCTCGGCTATCCCGTTCCTCGCACCTATCATCCGCTGGGACACCTTTTCGTCGCCTGGCTTTACCTGGGGTTGTTCGAGACGGTCTCTGTCGAGACGCTCTTCGTCGGGGTTCGCTATCTCCTCCTGGTCCTGTTGCCGCTCAGTTTCTACCTGGCCGCTCGACTGTGCGGTCTCGCCAGGGCGTTTGCTCTGGGAGCCGCAGTTGTCTCTCCACTCGTTTCGACTCAGGCTCTTTACGGCATCGAGTACGGCAGTTTCGTGTGGCGGGGCTCCGGCCTCTTTTCTCAGCTGTGGGGCACTCATCTGCTGCTGATTTCCGTCGGGTTGGGCTATCGCTGGGTGCAGCGGGGGAGGGGCTGGGCGATGGCGGCCCTGAGCCTGGCGCTGGCGTTGGCAGCACATCTGATCTACGGCTACATGGCAGCCCTGACCGTCGTCTTGTTGGCACTGCTTCCAGGCCAGTCGCCTTTGGTGCGGCGAGCAACTCGGCTCCTTCTGATCTGTGCCTTGACCCTTTTGCTCTCCTTGTGGTTGATCGTTCCTCTCTTATCCGACGCTGAGCTCATCAACCACAGCCGCTGGGAGAGCCAGTGGAAGTGGGACTCGTTTGGGGGAAGCCGGGTGCTGAGCCTGCTGGTATGGGGCGATCTATTGGACTACGGGCGGCTGCCCGTCCTCTCGCTTCTCGCGCTGCTGGGCATCCTGGTCTGCGTTTGGAAGCTCCGCGACTTCAGAAGGGGACGCGAGGAGCGTCCCCGCTGGGATCAGGCGATGCGGCCCTATCTTTTCATCCCTGCCGCGGCCCTGCTCTGGATCGCCCTGTTCTGTGGGCGTCCCACCTGGGGCGTTCTCTTTTCGTTTCTGGGAGCCGGGGAGAACGTCCACCTGCATCGGCTCATCGGTGGCGCGCACGTCTTTTTGGTCCTCCTGGCGGGACTGGGCCTGGGAGCCATCTGGCGCGCTTTGCTCTCGCTCGAAAGCCGCCTGAAATACCTCCTCGCCCTTCTCGTCACAGGACTGCTGCTCTGGCCCGCCCTCGGCGAACGGTCCCGTTACCTGGCTGAGGGCAACCGGTGGATCCAGGAAACCAGTCAGGCCTATCAAAACGAAAAGGACGACTTCGAGACGATTCTCTCCTCCATCGCGCAGCGTTCCGGGAGGGTTTTTCCAGGCATGGCGGCCGGTTGGGGAAAGGACTTTCGGATCGGACAGATCCCCGTTCATGCTCTGCTCAGCCGAGATGGGATTCCCGCCCTTTCCTTCCTCTACCATTCGATGTCCCTGACCTCGGACGTCATGATGCTTTTCAACGAATGGGATCCGGCTCATCACCGGCTCTTCAACGTGAACTCCGTGATCGCGCCCCAGGGGCAGAGCCTTCCCGGGTTCCTGACCCCGTTGCAAGTCAGGGGACGCTTTCAGCTCTTCGAGGCGCCCGGCAACGGCTTCTTCGACGTGATCTGGCTGAAGAGCGCCGTGAAGGTCGACAAAGAGAGCTTCTACGAAATCAATGACAGCTGGCTGCGAAGCCCGTGGGTCGGTACACGCCAACACCTGTTGCTCGACTGGGGAGCCGGCGACTTTCCTGAGATTCCCCGCCTGTCCCGTGTCGAGACCGACCCGGGTTTCACGATTGATTCCGCTCCCGGACAGGTCGAGCTCGAATACCAGGCAAGTGGCCGACACTCGGCATCGGTTCGTGTCACAAACGAGTCCTTCGTGCTTTTCAAGATGACCTACCACCCCAACTGGAAAGCGACCGTGAACGGCCAACCCGCCTCCACGGTGATGGTGACTCCAGGGTTTGTGGCCGTCCGGGTGGAGCCGGGAAGCCACCGGGTGGAATTTAGCTACCAGCCGGGAAACACCAAATGGCTTCTGCTGCTCATCGGGCTTCTCGCACTCGGATTGGCGGTTGCCGTCGAACGTCGGGGTTGGCTCGAAAAAACCGAGACGGTCCTGGTGGGGGCGCTTCGGGTGCCCTTCGACAGCTCGGACGCCAGGTGGCTGAAGGTGGGCAGAATTGCAGGCCTGATCTTATTGGCGGCACCCGTCTGCCTGCCCTTGTTGACCAGCCAGCTGCCGGGCGGTCATGACGTCTTCGAATACGTCCCGCGCCAGGTGGAATTCGACCACAACATACGAAATGGCATTCTCATCCCTCGCTGGGCACCCGATCTGAGCAACGGCTACGGCCAGCCATTTTTCGTCTTCAATCCGCCCATGATCCACTACCTGTCCGAGATCTGGATGCTTCTCGGGCTGGGTCCAGTGGTGGCGCTCAACCTGACCTGTGCGCTCATCGTATTGGCCTCGACCCTGATCGCCTTTCGGCTGGGACGCCTCTATTTCGGACCCAGGGGCGGATGGCTGGTGTCGGCGGGGCTGCTCTTCGCTCCCTACTTCCACGTCAATCTCTACGTTCGTCATGCCTGGGCGGAGTTCGTCGCTTTTCCTTTCATCCTGCTGACCCTCTACGGGCTGGAACACTTCGCTTTGAAGGGGGGACGGAACTCGCTTCTTGTGGCGTCGCTGGGCATGGCGGGCGTCCTCTTGTCCCACAATCCGGCGGCCTTGCTGTTCTTCCCGCTATCGGTCCTTGTGATCCTGTTCCGGTGGCGACAGCGGAGGTCGTGGCGGCTTGTGATCCATCAAGTCGGGGCGATTCTGCTCGGCCTGGGACTGGCCGCCCTGATCTGGGTTCCGAGCCTGGCCGAGAAAGAGTTCATCAAGGTAGACCGCCTGCTCGAGGGGGCTCTGCGCTACGAGAATCACTTCGTGTATCCCCAGCAGCTGCTCCATTCCGCTTGGGGGTATGGGCTTTCCATGCCCGGCTACCAGGAAGACGGGATGTCGTTTTCGCTGGGATGGAGCCACCTGGCGCTGATCCTCATTTCGCTCGCCTGTATGTGGAGGATCAAGGGAAAGATCACTCTGCGAGACGGAGAGTCGGACCGGCGCAGGGCCATCGCTTTGTATGGAGCTTGGACGCTCTTTGCGGCTTTTCTCATGCTGCCGACTTCGCTTTGGCTATGGGATCAACTTCCCCTCTTGCAGTACGTCGAGTTTCCATGGCGCCTGCTGGGGACGGCGGCGGTCTGCGTCGCCCTGGTCGGAGCGGGCCTGGCCAGCCGAGCGATTATCCTGCTGAATTGTCAGAGGGCCGGCTTCGCCATCGCTCTCGCCCTGCTGATTTTGCCCAACCTCGCTCACATCGCTCCCCCGGAGTTCCATTCTGTCAACCCGGAGGCCTGGACGCCTGAGCAGATTGCCTCGCGAGGAGTTAGTGTCACCACCCGACGCGAGTACGAGCCCCGGTGGCTGCAGGCGCCAGTTGCCGTTCCTGGTGGACGGGAAACGGTTCGGGTGCTGTCGGGAAGAGCGACGATCCATCTAGTCCGGCGCGATCCTGCCCGATTCTCGTTCGCAGCAATTGCCCAGGAAGAGAGCCGGGTCGAGGTTCCCGTCGCCTTCTTTCCAGGTTGGGGGGCAAGGGTCGGAAACACAGAGGTCCCCACCGAGGCCTCGGCTGAAAACGGCCTGATTCAATTGAATCTTCCGGCCGGTGAAAACGAGGTGGTGCTCTCGTTCGGGAGGACAACGGCGCGCCTGGCCGGGGAAGTGATCAGCCTTCTCAGCTTGGGACTGCTGATACTTGGATGGGTCCGCATGTCTACGCCTCTTCCTCGTAAAGAGTCCCCCGGGTAGAGGCGTTCATCATCTTCGCGCCGGAGGCGCTGCAAGCTTGTAGCCGGTGGTTGGCGAAGCGACACCACCGGGAGCCGTTCAAAACCCAGGTCGCACCCTGCAAGGGGTGCAGGAGCCAATCCTCGCCCACTACACAACAGCCTCCGAGTTCAGCACCAAGAATCGTCTGCTTTCGAAGACGCTTCGATTTTCAACAATAAACATTATTGCCATATTGTAGAGCTTGCGTCGAGGAAAATCGGTTATGTAATCTCATGTTTTTGCCGAGAATTATTTCGGGGAGGAAGCTTGCTGGCCAGCGTCGGCAGGATGACAAGGGCTCCGCACTGCGTGGAATTTGCACGGTGCAGCGACCAAATATCGAGTCCGGCTTCCGTGAGGTCGACATCAGGAACGGGTCACTTGTGAAAGCGAATCATCAGCTGAGGAATATGGGGCCGGTGGCGGCTGGGCGGGACTGGAAATGGGCGGGAATGCTTTTGGCTTTCCTGGCGCTGGCGCCCTTAATGCGGTCCCAGGCAGCCGGACGGGATCTGCTCATCAAGACGATTGAAGTGGCGGGCGGCAGCCTGATCATCGAAGGAGACCGGTTCGGGACCGCACCCCTGGTCTTTCTGGATGGCAGGCGGCTGGCAAGTTCTCTGGATGGGCCCGGTCAGATCGTGGCACAGTTGCCTCCGGGTGCGGCGGGGCAGTCCGTCCTGCTGGTTTCCGACGGTCCCCTGCTCGCCTGGCCCCGACCGCGGACCGATCTGGTCAGGATCCTGATCGAGCCGGACCGAGGGAGGCAGATTGCCGGGGCAGCACCGGACGGGCCCACAGGCCCAACAGGCCCCCAGGGCCCCCGGGGCGAGACAGGAGCAGCCGGCGCCACCGGCGCGACCGGGGAGGCGGGTCCGACTGGTGCAACCGGAGTTCCGGGTGCGACCGGTGCGGCCGGTCCCACCGGTGAGACTGGCGCAACCGGTCCGCAGGGAGCTGCCGGAATGGCGGGGGCAACAGGGCCGAGCGGTCCGACAGGGCCAGGGGGTGCGACGGGTCCGTCGGGAGTGACGGGTGCGACCGGTACCGCAGGCTCCACGGGTTCGGCGGGAATGACCGGTGCGACTGGTGCGGTCGGGACGATAGGCCCGGCGGGTTCGGTCGGCCC
>JANQFM010000323.1 GCA_028277865.1 Acidobacteriota bacterium | reverse complement strand
TATTTGGGAGAGATGCTGCCTTCCTACATGATTCCCTCGCATTTCGTACAGCTGCAAGCCTTGCCGCGCTTGCCCAATGGCAAGCTGGACCGCGAGGCTTGCAGCTGTACGAAAAGCGAGGGAATCATGTAGGAAGGCAGCATCTCTCCCAAATAGCCCGACAGCTCTTCGGAAGTCAGTTGGGCCGCTTCGTCGGCCACGCTGTAAGCCACCAAACGGCTGCTCCCGGACGCGTCGGGCAGCGCAACCACCGCCGCCTCGCCCAGGGTCGGATATTGCATCAGCGCCGCCTCGATCTCGGCGGGCTCGATACGGAAGCCCCTCACCTTGACCTGCTGGTCGATCCGCGACAGGAATTGCAGGTTGCCGCTGGCCAGAAAGCGGGCCAGATCGCCGCTGCGGTAAAGGCGTCCGCCGGGCTCGGCGCCGAACGGGTCGGGGACGAGCCTTTCAGCGGTCATCCCGGGCCGGGCCAGGTAGCAGCGCGCCAGGCCCGCGCCTGCAATGCACAGCTCACCGGCCACTCCGACCGAAACGGGATTGAAGCAGCCATCCAGGACGTATGCCTGCGTGTTGGTCACGGGACGGCCGATGGGCAACGGATTGCCTGCTGTAGCGAGGCTGCACTCCTGCCAGGTCGAATCGATAGCCGCCTCGGTGAGGCCGTAAAGGTTGATCAGGCGCGTACACGGCAGCAGCTTCAGGACTTGGTTGCGCACGTCGGCCGACAGCGCCTCGCCTCCGCAGAACAGCAGCCGCAGGCTGGTGCAGTCCGTCAACTCGGGCCGGTCCAATGCCGCCCGAAGCATGCTGGGGACCATTTGCAGCAGGCTGACCCGCTCCTCACGCATCAGACGGATCAGCAACGATACGTCGCGCTGCACCCGCCCCGGCGCCAGCACCAGTTGAGCTCCTTGCATCAAGGGAGCAAAGAACTCCCAGATGGAAGCGTCGAAGCTGAAAGAGGTCTTCTGCAGAACCCGATCCGAAGGCGACAGTGGGAACCGGCGGACCATCCAGAGCATGTGGTTGCAGATGGCGCGATGCGAAATCAACGCTCCTTTGGGCTGTCCGGTGGAGCCGGAGGTGTACAGCGCGTAGGCGGGATTGAGGGGATCGGGACGGAGACCGGAGACCGGAGACCGGAGACCGGCAGAGGGGGAGGGAATCTCGTCTGGAAGGAGCACTTGGAGTTGAGGGTCGGAGAACCAGTAGGACAGGTCGGGACTGGTGATCAGCAGACGGACTTGGGCGTCTTCGAGCATGAATTCGCGGCGTTGCTGAGGATGGTCCGGATCCAGGGGCAGGTAGGCGGCACCTGCCCGCAGGACGCCCAGCATTCCCCATACCAGCTGCGGCGAACGTTGCAGGCAAATGCCCACCAGGCTTTCCCGTCCGGCGCCCTTGCTTTGCAGGCACCCGGCCATCAGAACGGCTCGCTGCCGCACCTCGAAGTAGCTCAGATGCAGATCCTCGAAAATCAGGGCAGTGGATTGGGGCGCCCTCTCGGCCTGATTCTGGAAGTATTCGAAAAGCCCCTGGCGGCTGAGCGGACGGCTGGTCGCGTTCCATTCGATGAGCATCTGGTGCTGCTGGGAAGAATTCTGCAAGCCGAGTTGGGAGAGCTTGACGGCAGGATCGCGGACAATCGCCGCCAACAGTGTTTGCCAGTGCCCGGCCAGGCGGATGACACTGCTTCGGTCGTAAAGATCCTGGTCGTAGGTCAAGCTTCCCTGCAGCCCGTGCGGCGTTTCGACCAGCTGGGCCGACAGGTCAAAACGCGCCGCACCGCTGCGCAGCTGGAGCGGAGTCACCTCCAACCCGCCCATGCGCAGCACCGGATCGAGGGGAGTGTTCTGCAGGGCAAACAAGACCTGGAAGATGGGATTGCGGCTCAAATCTCGCTCAATCTGCAGATGCTCGACCAGCTTTTCGAAAGGAAGATCCTGATGGGCATAGGCCTGCAATGCTGCATCGCTGACGGATTGCAGATAGTCCTCAAACGCCGGGTCTCCCGAAAGATCGCCCCTCATGGCCAAGGTGTTGACGAAAAACCCGATCAGCCTCTCGGTTTCTGAGTGGTTGCGGTTGGCGATCGGCGAACCCACCACCACGTCGGATTGCCCGCTGTAGCGGTGCAACAGCGTCTGGAAGGAGGCCAAGAGGGTCATGTAAAGGGTCACGCCATGCCTTCGGCCCAGCTTCTCCAAGCTCTCCGAAACAGGCTGGGAAAGCTGCATTGAAAGACTTCCGCCCCGATAGGCGCGTACAGCGGGCCGAGGACGGTCGGTGGGCAGTTCCAGCGGCTTGACCCCGGCCAGACGGCGCGTCCAGTAGTCCAGCTGACGCTGCAGAACCTCTCCTTTAAGCCAGCCTCGCTGCCAGACGGAAAAGTCGGCGTATTGGATGGGGAGGGGGGGCAGTTCGCGGTTCGCGGTTCGCAGTTCGCAGTTTGGAGGGAGGGCGTCCAAGGTCCAAGGTCCAAGGTCCAAGGTCTTCGGAGGGAAAGAGATCGGCTTCTGGCTCTGCGAACTGCGAACTGCGAACTGCGAACCGCGAACTGCCCCCCCATAGATGGCCGTCAACTCCTCAATCAGCACCCCCATCGACCAGCCGTCGGAGACGATGTGGTGGAGAGTCAGAAGAAGCAGCTGTTGGGGGCTAAAGGCAGGAGATGGGAGACCGGAAGCCGGAGACCGGGGACCGGCAGAAGGGGAAGCGGATGCCACTGGCAAATCCCGGATTTCAGATTTCCGGCTTTTCTTTTCTGCCTGTTTCCGGTCTCCGATTTCCGGTCTCCGTTCCAGCACCACCAGCGCCGCACGGTAAAGCGGGCCCTGAGCCAAGTCGAAGGGGCGCAGGGCTTGGCTTTTGGCCAGGCGGTCGGACTCGTTTTTGCGCTGGGGGCGGGGCAGTCGGCTCAGGTCCAGCAGGGGCAAGGGCTGGGGGCGGAAGGGCAGGACCTGCTGGTGGGGACGGCCCTGGCGGGAAGGGAAGCGGGTGCGCAGGGATTCGTGGCGGCGGATTACTTGGTTGAGGCTGTGCTGCAGTGCTGTCACATCGAGGTCGCCTCTCAACTCCCAGGCGGCAGGGATGTTGTAGAAGGGATTGCCGGGGATGAGGCGGTCCAGGAACCAGAGGCGCTGCTGGGCGAAGGAAAGGGGCAGGTCCCCGTCGCGCATGACCGGGCGGATGGGCGGCGGAGGGGCTTGAAGGGGGTCGGCTTGGATGCGTTGGGCCAGCTGCTGCAGTCGCGGCGCCTCGAACATGGCTCGCAGCGGCAGCTCATGGCCGAAGGCGCTGCGGATCTTGGATATCACCTGGGTGGCCATCAGCGAGTGGCCTCCCAACTCAAAAAAATTGTCCTCGAGACCGACTTGCTCGACTGCCAGCACCTCGATCCAGATCTTGGCCAGGCGGGCTTCGACGGGACTGCGGGGGGCGGTGTACTCCTCGCGTTCCCCGACCACGGATTCGGGGGCGGGCAACCTCTTGCGGTCCAGCTTGCCGTTGGGAGTCAGGGGCAGCTCGTCGAGGACAATGAAGGCGGCAGGGAGCATGTAGTGGGGCAGGTGCGCTTCGAGGTAGCTTCGGAGGTCCGGGGATTGAACCGCAGAGGACGCAGAGAGAAGACGCGGAGTTCGGGGAGAAGACTTCTCTGCGCCTCTCTGCGTCCCCTCTCTGCGCCCTCTGCGGTTTCTCCCCGCCCCTTTCGC
>JANQFM010000305.1 GCA_028277865.1 Acidobacteriota bacterium | reverse complement strand
CCCCTGGGTGAATCCCGTACGGCTTTCGCTTGGTGGTTTTGCACCAGCGCCCGCCAAGAGTACGGGCTGCCCGGGCAAGCTGTGCTCCCCGTCATCGCCACCCTGCCGCCGGGGCTGCGGCTTAAGGCGCGCCTTTGGTGGCGGCTTCGAAAAGGCAAGCCCCTCAAGCCGTCATCGACGCCGGACTCCCGCATGGAACGGCATCCGGCGCAAGCAGCCGCGGGCAGCAGCCGTTCGATTGGTCCAGTGGAGCCTGGAGCTCACATTGCCGGTTACTTGAAGGCGCCCACAGGCAAGGGGCTGGAGGCCCGAGCTGCCTTGGATGCGCTGCGCTGGAGCGGTGTTCCTCATCGCGCCTGGACGATCGATCCGGCCACGCAGGGCTTTGACGAAGAAGAGCAGCGGATGGCGTCCAATCGACAGCATAGTTTTGCAGTGGCTCTTTTTTACATCAATGCCGACTGTACCAGGGCAGTCCTTTCCCAATTGCCGCCCGGCCTGCGTTCGGCGCGTTACCGGGTTGCCCACTGGGACTGGGAGCTGAGCTATTTCCCGATCGGTTTTGCCCGCCAGTTTCAGGGCTTGGACGAAATCTGGACCTCCAGCCGGTTCAGCTTGAAGGCCATTTCAGCCCTTTCGCCCCTGCCGGTTCGTTGGGTGCCTCCCTGCGTCCCTGCCGGTCAGTCCGAACCGGCCTCGCGCTCCGAATTGGGGATCCCCGAGCAGTCCTTTCTCTATTTCAATGCCTTCGACGGTCGATCCATCCCTGAGAGGAAGAACCCGGAGGGGCTTCTCGATGCCTTCCGACTCCTGTGCCAACGCACCGAGCATCCAGTCCACCTGCTGATCAAGACCCATTATTTATCGGACAATCCTGCCAACCTGCAGCGATGGAAGGAACTGGCCGAGGGATTGCCGGTCAGTTGGATCACCGAGACTCTGAGCCGCGAAGAGGTGGACGCTCTGATGGCGGCTTGCGACTGCTATGTCTCACTGCACCGTTCGGAAGGGATCGGATTGCCGCTCATCGAAGCCATGTACGCCGGCAAGCCCGTGGTGGCAACCGGCTACAGCGGCTGCCGGGACTTTCTCGACCACACCACAGGCTGGATGGTCGATTACACCTTGCAGCCGTTGCAGCAGTCCTTCGGCCCCTATCCGGAGGGTGCGGTGTGGGCCGAACCGGATTCGGAGCATGCGGCCCAGCGAATGGAGGAAGTGATCGATTCGCCCGACCGGCAGGGACGACTGGAACGGGCCCGCCAAAGGGTCATCGGACTCTATTCCGTCCGCGCCGCCGGAGAGCGCCTGGACCGCGAGTTGCATCGCCTCGGGGCCAACCGGATCGGAGCCGTGTCTGGAAGATGAACCCTCTTTCGCCAGCACCAGGGCTCCGCTTCCAACCGGAGAGCCCGCAGGATGAGATTGTCGTAAAAGGGCGGCAAGAGCAGATTCACGCAGAGGCGCAGAGACGCAGAGGACGCAGAGAAGACAAAGATCAGTGCCACTGGTAATTGCCGACCGGTGCATCGGGACGAGGATTGGACTTTATCGACAGCCTCAGGATGCGGGCGCTCCCGTTCCCCTTCTCATCTGTAGATCGTCGCGATCCAGAGCAGGCCCGACAGCGCTCCCAGTGCAGGCACGGTCAAGCTGATCAGGCTCACCAATCGAGGGTCCAGGCGGGCAAGGAGCCGGACCCGGGCTGAGGCATCCTGCCAGCCCAAGCCTGCCAGCACAGCCAGCGGCACCAGCGAAGGGAACAAGTATCGTCCCTGGGGCTGCCAGTCGACCAAGGCCATGTAAACAAGCACCAAGCCCAGGTTGGCTGCCAAGCCGGTCAATGCAAACCGGCCCAGCAGAGCGGAGGGCTGTCGGCGAAAGGCCGTCAGGCTCCCCCAAGCCACCAGCAGGCAAGCCGGCGCGAAAAGGGCGTAAAGCGGCAGCGGAAGCGGGGCATTGAGCCAGCCGAACTTGGCCCAGAAGCTGATGCCCAACGAACCGATCCAGCCCGGTTCGGTCAAGACTCGGAGTATGCCCAACCCGATGTCAGGGGAGAATCCCGTGGGAGGGGGAGGCCACCAGGATCCGAAACGCATCAGGTTCAAAAACAGCCAAAGGCCTGCCAGCATCAGGAGAGGAAAACAGAGGAAGAAGATGCGGCTGAATTCCCGTCGGCGGGCCAAGAAAAAGGTCGCCAGCGCTGCCGGCGCCAGCAGGAAAAGCCCCGAGGTCTTGCTCCACAGTGCCAGCCCTGCGAAAAGTCCGGCCAACCAGGCAGGCCACACCGATGGGTTGGCTTGCCCGTCTTGCCGGACCAGCTTAAAGAGGCTCCAGAAGGTCAGAGAAGAGAAGGCCGTGACGGCAGCGTCGTTGTTGACGCTGGCGCTGATGAAAAGGAATTGGGGCGCCAAAGCGAATGCCGAAGCCGCCATCAGGGATCCCGCGCCAGGGGCGGCAATTTGGACCGCTCTCAGCAGCGCCCACACGCTGAGCAGCAGCCAGAGCAGATTGGTCCAGCGGGCGCCGCGCACCTTGCGCCCTTCGCGGATCGCCAGTGTCTCATCTTCGGGCGGCAGGTAGGCACGGCTGCCGGGCGTGAAGAAGTCCAGATCGGGATTGCTGACAAAAGGATATTTGATCGCCTCGACCCCAACCGCTCTCAAGGCAGCCATCGAGTAAAGGTAGGCCAAGGGGGGCTGATGGGCCTCATAGGTGGACGGTTTGCCCTCCGTCGGCAGCGGCGGCAACTCACCGCGTTGGATCAGATGATCCAAGTAAAGGACGTGAGCCGCCTCGTCCGGCGCCTCCCCCACCGGCGTCACCATCACATAGCCAACGAAAAGCAGGGCGGCGACCAGCACGAGAATGAGTTCAGCGTAACGCATGGGGCTGGGCAGTTGTCAGTTGTCAGTTGTCAGTTGGGGAGTGTAGTCCAAATGTCCTGCAGAGTGTACGATCTGCCCGTCTCCGCGGTTACGGTGGCGGCCAGTCGGACGGTCAGCCCGTCATGGGGATCGAAAATAGGCGTTTTTCGAAATTCAGCGTGTCCTTCAGAACTTCGGCGCAGTGCTGGCTGCAGGTTTGGAAGGTGAGGTCAAGGGCGGGTTCGCGAGGTTGGCTGCTTTTGCAGACAAAGGCGGGGACAGTCTTTTCCAAGTGAAGGATCGAAATGGAGATGCGTTTTTCTTCCTCCTCCTCCAAGTCGATCTTCTTGCGGAAGCGGGTGATCAGCCCATAGCGGCGGGGATTGCCGGGAATCTCTTCGCCGCACCAAGCGCAGTCGTTGCCTTTTCCCGTTTTCTTCACGCCGCAGATTGTAGCGGCAGCATCTGACGCTGATCGGGGCTGGTGCCGGCCTGAATTCAGTGTCGGGCAATGCAAGTGGAACAGGGAACACGGAACAGGGAACAGGGAAGAATGGGAAGATGCAGGGATCTTCGGCTTTCCGGCCCTCTTCCGTGTCCCGTGCTCCCTGTTTCGTGCTCCAGACGGGCTTCCCGGGCGTTATTCAGGAAGCAAGCTTCTCCCGGTAGATGGCGACCGCCTTGACCGGATCGCCGGCGAACTCCAAGCGGCTGTGGGCGATCAGGTAGACCTTGTCGCAGAGCTTTTCGACCTTGGCCAAGTCGTGAGACACCAACAGGATGCTGGTGCCGCTGCTTTTGAGCTGCATCATGCGCTGCAGGCACTTTTGCTGGAAGGCCTCGTCTCCTACGGCCAGGATTTCGTCCACCAGCAGGACTTCCGGCTGCAGGTGGACAGCGATCGAAAAGCCCAGCCGGGTGTACATGCCTGTCGAGTAGTTTTTGATAGGGACGTCGATGAACTCCTCCAATTCGGCGTACTCGATGATGGCGGGCCGGATGGCTTCGATCTGGGGGCGGTCCAGGCCGTAAAGGGCGGCATTCAGGTAGAGGTTCTCTTCGCCGGTCAGCTCAGGGTGAAAGCCGACTCCGATCTCGATCATGGGCGCCACCCGGCCCCTGACGATCACTTCGCCCCGCTCCGGCTTGAGGATGCCGGCCACGCAGCGCAGCAGGGTGCTTTTGCCCGACCCGTTGGGCCCGATGATGCCCACCATCTGGCCCCGCTCCACCTGTAAGCCCACGTCCGTCAGTGCCCAGAATGACTGTCGGCGTTCACGCCGACGCCAGTCCAGCCAACCGATGAAGAGCTGCTTGAGCGACTCGGTGCGGTTGTGGCGCACCACGAAGCTTTTCCACAAGCCGCTGATTTCAATCACGTTCTGGCTCATGCTTCAAAGCTCCTCCGCAAAGCCGTCACGGGTCTTGCGGAAGACTGCAAGCCCCAAAACCAGCATCAGAATCGACCACAACAACATGGCGATGAGGTGTTCCGGCCGGGGTGGCTGCTCGAAATGGACCACGTTCTGGTAGCTGAAAAAGAATGGGCTCAACGGGTTGAACCAGAACAGCCAGGTGAGCCCCTTGGAGGCCACCATGGGATATGTATACAGGATGGGCGTACCCCAGAAGACCATCATGATGGCCACTTCGGTCAAGTAGCGGATGTCTTTGTAATAAGTCGTGGCCGCCGATAGGAAAAGCGCCGCCCCGGCAGTGAAGGACCAGTGCAGCAGCAGGATCAGGGGGTAGTAGAGGAGCGTCCAGGGCAGCCGCCCGCCCTTGAAGAACATGACTGCCGGCAAGAAAACCACAAAAGCCAACAGGAACTGGATGAAGTGAAAAAGGACCGTCGAAAGGGGCAGGATCTCGCGCGGGAAGAAGATCTTCTTCACCAGGTTGGCGTTGCTGATGATCGATTCGGTGGAGTTGGTGACGGTGTTGGCGAAGAAGACCCAGGGGATGATGCCGGCGATCACCATCAGGGGCTCGATCTGCCGGACGTCCATGATGAACTTGAGCACCAGGCTGTAGACGACGATCAAGGAAAGGGGATTGAGCAGCGACCAGAAAAAGCCCAGGTAGGAACCCCGGTATTTGACCTTGAGGTCTTTGGCGATCAGGCTGCGCAAAAGTTCCCGGTAGCGGAGCAGATAACGCCACTCCTGGGTCAGGCTGGAGCCGGGCGGGTAGGTCAACGCGGGGATCCTCGCTGGGCTCAGGGGAGAGATTTCACGCAAGGATGCTCGGTGCCCGCCGGCGTCCCCGCGTGAAATCGGCAGAGGCTATTGAACCTCGAAGGCGGCCTTGAGCTGCAGGGTGGCCCATTGGCAAACGATCTCGCCGCTGTTGTCCCCGGTGGAACTGATCTCGATGGTGAACTGTTCGACACTCTCGGCGAGGTCGGACTTGTCGAAAGGAATCTCGGCAATGTCGTTGTCTGCGTTATGGGCAGTCCCCCAAATCCCCGTTTCGGAATTGACCACCAGATGCCAGGCATCAGCGCTCACCTTCTTTGCCCACAAGGAATATTGGCCCGCCTCAATGGTGGTTTCGCCAAAAGCCAAGTTGGCGCTGGTATCCAGAGTCGTGGACGAATTCATCCCGAAGCGCCACACCCCGCCGTCCGGCAACTGAGAGAGCATGTCGCGTCCCTTCAGGGCGGGGCGGCCGTAATCGATGGAAACGGAAGCGGCTCCGACCTGAGCTTCAGCTTTGCTGCGATCGGGCGCCGCTGTCGGCTCCTCGGCTTCAGGGGTCGGCTCTGCCGGCTGGCTCTCTTCCTCCGCTGCTGCGCAGCCGAAAAGCGCCAATGATGCGATCAACACAAACAGAACAAATCTTAGATTCTTCATGATCCACCTCCCAGCCAAATTCTACCTGTTTCCGGAGTGCTGCGAAAGTCAGCCTTCGCCCCTCTTCGATCCGACAGCACGAATGTGCATAATGTGCACGGTGTCTGTTTCGATCCTCATCGTACTCGCAATCCTTTCGGCAGCCGTCATCCTGTTCGTGACCGAACGCATCCGCTCCGACTTGGTGGCCCTTTTGGTCCTGCTCTCCTTGATGCTGACCGGACTGCTAAGCAGCGAACAGGCTCTGGCGGGCTTTGCCAATCCTGTCATCATCACCATTGCTTCCGTGCTGGTCCTCAGCGGTTCGCTGGCCCGTACGGGCGTTGCCAGCGCCATCGGACGGCAGGTGCTGCAGCTGTCGGGGCGTTCCGAGGGCCGCCTGATCGCGGTGATGATGTCGACGGTGGGGCTGCTGTCGGGCATTATGAACGACATCGGCGTCACAGCGCTCATGATGCCGGTGGTGATCGACATCGCCCGGCGGACTGAGCGCCCTCCCTCCAAGTTGCTCATCCCATTGGCCTTCGGATCATTGCTGGGAGGGATGACGACTCTCATCGGAACCACGCCCAACATCCTCATCAGCGGAGCGCTTCAAGAACGCGGGCTGGAGCCCTTCGCCATGTTTGACTTCACGCCGGTGGGATTGGCCGTGCTGGCGGCGGGGATCGGCTACATGCTGCTTTTGGGGCGTCGCTTGCTGCCCGACCGCCAGCGTCGTGAGGAACGCCAAGACCTGGAAGGGCTTTACGAACTGGACAGCGTACTCTTTACACTCTCCACACCATCCGACTCCCCCTTGATGGGCCGTACGCTGGCCGAGAGCCACTTGGGTTCGGCGCTGGGGCTCAACGTACTGGCCATCGAGCGCGACGGGCGCACCCTGCGCGCGCCGCCGCCCAATGTCGTGCTGAGCAGCGGAGACCGCCTCATCGTCGAAGGCCGCCTCTCGCAATTGGAATCCCTGAGGGGCTGGAAGCACTTTTTGCGGGAACCGGCTGAGCCTGCCCTGTTCGACCTGTCGGGCGATTCCACCGAATTGGCCGAAGCCGAGTTGAAGGAAAGCTCGACCTGGGTGGGCCAGTCTTTGGCCGAGGTCCGGCTGCGCCAGCGTTTCGGAGTCAATGTCCTGGCCCTGCGCCGAGGGGGAAATACCCATCTTGACAACCTGCCGAAGATTCGCCTGCGGGCTGGCGACGTGCTCTTGCTGCTGGGTCGCCCCGAGCGGATCATGCCGCTGGCTAAGCGCAAGGGGCTTCGGCGTCTCGAGGTGCTTAGCGGACAGGATGCCGAGAGGCTCTACGACCTGCCCCGGCATCTGCTGCAGGTGCGCCTGCCCGATGATTCCCTGCTCGCAGGTAAGCGCCTGGAGGAGACCCGTCTGGGCGATGCCTTCAGCCTGACCGTATTGGGCATCCGGCGGGCAGAGGAAAGGATCCCCTTCCCGGAGCCCGATGAAGAGCTGCAAGGCGGGGACGTGCTGCTGCTGGAAGGCAATCCGCACGATCTGGACCTGTTGGACGCCTTGCAGGAGCTGAGTGTCGATCTGGCTGCCCGCAGAGCCCTCGAGGATCTGGAATCCGAAGACATCGGGATGGCCGAGGTGATGCTTACCCCCCGCTCCACTTTGGCCGGATGCACGCCGCGCGAACTCGACTTTCGCGAGCGCTACGGGTTGACCGTAGTGGCCATCTGGCGCGGAGACCGTGCCTACCGCAGCAACCTGCGCGATCGGCGCTTGCGGGCCGGCGACGCCTTTGTGGTCTACGGGCCGCGGCGACGGCTGGCCATGCTGGCCCCCGATCCCGATTTCCTGGTTCTGGAGGGCGGCGAAAAGGAACTGCGCAAGGAGAAGATGCTCACCGCCAGCCTGATCATGGTCGGCGTCCTGGCCTCGGTCATCGCCGAATTGCTGCCCATCTATCTGGCCGCACCTCTGGGCGCCAGCCTGATGGTGCTGACCCGTTGCATCACTCTGGACGAGGCCTACCGTTCCATCGAGTTGAAGGCAATCGTGCTGGTGGGCGGGATGCTCAGCATGGGTGCCGCCATGGAGCAGACGGGCGCAGCCCGCCTGATCGCTGAGTCCGTGCTGGGCTCAGTGGCCGCCTATGGCCCGTCGGCGGTGTTGACGGGACTTTTCTTCGTGACCGCCTTGTCCGCACAGATCATGCCCACCGCTGCCGTGGCCGTCCTGGTGACGCCCATCGCCTTGAGCAGCGCCCAGGATCTGGGGCTTTCCCCCTATGCGCTTTCCATGATCGTGGCCCTGGGCAGTTCCAGCGCTTTTCTGTCGCCCGTGGGCCATCCGGTCAACCTGCTGGTGATGAGCATAGGCGGCTACCGCTACTTCGATTACACCAAGGTAGGCCTGCCCCTGCTTCTGACCGTCTTTGTGGTCGTTCTGCTGGTGCTGCCGCTGGTCTGGCCTTTGACGGCTCCTTAGTTAGTTCTCGTCCGAATTGCGAGCAACTCTCTTATTTGTAATGGCTTACACGCCATGCCGCACCCATGTTCTGCTGCGGTGAAAACGGAGAATCGTCTCTTCCAGACTGTGGGATTCGCAAATAAGTGCCCCCATGGGCGAGTTTTGAGGTCATCGGTGTGGAAAATTCAGAATTCAATGTTCGCCAGCCTGATCAACCAGAAGGCTTGGATATGACTCCCAAACTGGCCCTCAAGGTATGGTTGAGCTCGAAAACCCCATTTCCGGACGGGAACTAGCTAGGGTCAGGTGGGGAAGCTCCGAGACGATCTGCGTGGCCACGGCCCTAGCCTCCGAAAGACGCCTTTCGCGGGACGGGCTTGCCAGCTCAACATAGTAAGACGCCATAAACCTCTTTGACGGCTTTCACGACATCGGCCAAGTCC
Source organism: Acidobacteriota bacterium (assembly GCA_028277865.1). Taxonomy (GTDB): domain Bacteria; phylum Acidobacteriota; class UBA6911; order RPQK01; family DATIPO01; genus JANQFM01. The sequence continues at coordinate 1,462 of JANQFM010000305.1, read as the reverse complement.
AGTGGCGGGATTATCTGGACCTTGGCCGCTTTGATGTCCGCCAGGATCGATTCCTCGGTCACTCGCTCCCCAGGATGCCTCGATTCCGGTCAGACCTCGGTCATGGGCAGAGCCAGGTAGGAGAGCAGTCGGTAGAGGTTGATCAGCGACAGGCGGCTCTGGCCCGTCAGGTGGTTTGAGACGGTGACTTTGGGGATTCCGGCACCACGGGCAAGGTCGATCAACCGGACACAACCTTCGACGCGGTGACGGGCGATCCGGGCGGCTACGAAGGCGTTCACAGGATCATCCTTCATCGCTCGCCCCCTCTTCGTCGCCGAAGATCACGAAGGCGTTTTGCAGCGCTTGAAGGACAGTCGCTTCGCTGGCGTCCTCGATGGTGGAGGCAAACGGAAACCACAGATACTCGGTGGGGGCATTCAGAGCCACCTGGAGGCGCAGCAGCAGATCAAGGGTTATCCGAACCTCTCCGGCCTCGATCCAAACGGCTGGAGGCTGGACGCTTCGGCCCTTTCTAATTCTAATGGAAAGAGGCCAGGGGGAAGCGTTTGAACTCATTTCGAACATTGATTCTTCCCTTGACGGCAATAGCCGACGCTCTGCCTCGGATTCCTCTTCTTGGTCCTTTCTTGTATTGGATATTTGTCTACAGACTCGCCTCCCTCCTTTCCATCAGCTTGCGTCTGACCCTCCCGATCCTTCGGCCTATCGAACGGTTATAGGCTTTTCGCAGCTCAAGGCGTCGAAGGCAGTGAGACAGCGACGACACATCGCGCTTCAACCGGTGGCTCAAGGCGACTTGTGTTAGGTGGCGCTGTTCGCGGACCAGCACGGTGGCAACTGTTCGGGCCTCTGCCAAGTGGCGGGCACAGGAGGGGCTCGACAGCTCCTTGGGAGTCACCCGGTATTCCTAGCAGACGACCTCGATCACGTCCTGCAAGGCAATCTGAGTGGACTGGCGTCCAGGTGGAGGATGTCGAAACCATTCGGAAAGCCTTGAACCGGGCTGGACTCCACAGAATCTCGCCCTAAACGAATCACAATCAAACAAATCGGTACCAAGCTGCTTGCCGACCGGCCCGCATGCATGGACATGTTATCCCCGGATTCATCTTCCGGTCATCCTCCAATCGTACGGTCTGTCCAGTAGAAGGGCTCGCGACTGGTATGAGCGACGGCGAGAACACACACGCGGTCCTGAAATGCCTGATATGCGATAGCGAACGGAAACCGTCGCGTTAGCGCGCGCCGAATTGGTGGACTGAGATCTGGCGCGTCGGGCCAAAGAGGCCAGGCGAGAGGTGTCTCTCGAATAACGTCCAACCAACGCCCAACTTCCTTCAGTAGGTCGTCACCCAAACCCGTACCGCGGTTCTCGTACCACAACGCGGCTTGGTACAACTCCTCCTCCGCATCCGGGTGAAGCTGTACCTTCATTTCCTCCGCTCGTGCAGCCGCTGGG
>JANQFM010000259.1 GCA_028277865.1 Acidobacteriota bacterium | reverse complement strand
CGCTGCGCGGCTTCGCTGCACCCTGGGCTGGCGAATCTCTCCCTTTCAGGGAGCCAAAGGAGGCTGCACCACCGTGCTGTCTATCAGCCTCAGAATTGTGCAGGGTAATAGAGCAGACGAAAAACCCCATTTCTGGACAAGTACTAGCCTAGTGGGGTGTCTGATTCGATTCCCGATTTCGTGGCCGAGTCGGCACCATGATGCAGGGCAAAGTGCGTTACACTGCAATCAGAAGGCGTGCAAGGAAGGGTGTTCCAGCCAAGAGGAGAGAGCGAAATGACGAGAGCAGACCGAGCCGGACCGATCAGGTTCCGGCGAGTTGCCGCTGTGGCGATGCTTGGTGCGGCAATCCTGTTTTCGGGCGGAGCCAGGGCGGAATCGTCGGCAGGCAGGCTCCAGTTCGAGGAATGCCGCTTCGATGGGATCCGGGCCCAGGTGGAATGCGGCACCTTGGAGGTCTTTGAAAACCGCAAGGCGGCTGCCGGACGGAAGATCCGCATCTACTTCGTGCGCGCCCGCGCCACCGGGCCCAATCCGGCGCCCGACCCGGTCTTCGAACTTTCCGGCGGCCCCGGCGCACAAGCTACCTTCAACGTGGCGGCGAAATTGCGCAGCAGCTCCCGGCAGCTGGAAAGACGCGATATCGTCATCTTCGACCAACGCGGCACCGGACGCTCCGGCCGCCTGGACTGCACCTATGCCGACCTGAAGGCCGACCCATCCGCCTTCGAGCGGCTTTTCGACCAGGATTTCTTTGATCCCCAGGCCTACCGCGACTGCCTGCAGAAGTTGAAGGGCAAAGCCGACCTCACCCAATACGCCACCTCGATCGTCGCTGACGACATCAACGATCTACGCCAAGCTTTGGGCTACCAGAAGATCAATCTGGAAGGGGGTTCCTACGGCACCAGGCTGGGACTGGAGTACATAAGGCGCCATCCCGAAACCGTGCGCAGTGCTGTCCTGAGAGGAGTGGCGCCCAGCTTCGCCTTGCTGGTCGAAACCGTGGCCAAGGACTTTCAAGACGCCCTGCAGGCCTTGATCGCCGACTGCCAAGCCAGCGCCCGCTGCTCCGGGGCCTTCCCCGATTTCGAGGGGCAGCTCAAGCAAATGCTGCAACGGGTCAAACGGGAACCGGTCCAAGTGCAGCTCAGGAATCCGTCCAGCGGCAAGAGGGAGGAAGTCGTCTTGCGCCACCCCCAACTGGTGACCGCCTTGCGCTACGCCCTCTACTCAACCCGTCAATCCGCCTCTTTGCCCTTCAAGGTCCAGGCGGCGGCCCAAGGCGATTACGGCCCTGTTGCCGAAATCCTGGCCGAGTTGCTCCATCTGCTCACGAATGCCATGGCCGAAGGGATGTGGGCTTCGGTGATCTGTTCGGAAGAAGTCGCCTATGTGGACGTCGAAAAGGCCAGACGGCTTTCGCAGGGGACAGTGCTGGGCACGCTGCGGCTGGATGCCGAGTTGGCCATCTGCGAGTCTTGGCCCAGGGCCACGATCCCTTCCAACTTCCATCAGCCGGTGGTTTCGGATGTCCCCGTGCTGCTGGTCGCCGGCGACTTCGATCCCGCCTCGCCGCTTTCACTGGCCAAAGAGGCGCTCAAGACGCTCAAGAACGGAACCCTGGTGCGCGTGGCCAACCGTTCGCATTGGGGACTGGGCGGTGACTGCGTTGAAGGGATCGTAAGCCAGTTTTTGGAAAAAGGCTCCAGCCAAGGGATCGACCTCTCCTGCGCCGCAGAATTCAAGCGTCCGCCGTTTGAAATCTGACAGGGTAGGACCGGGTTCCAAGGTCCAGCAGAAGGAGACTGGCTCAGGAAGAAGGCCGGATCGGTTGGCGGAGGCCTACTCCAACTCCTCCTCTTCCCGCCAGTAATAGCCTCGCACTGGCCGGCGCGCGAAGTAGCTGATCATCAGCAGCCCTGCAACGAAGCCTCCCACATGAGCCCAATAGGCCACCCCGCCCATCTCGGACCCGACCAGGGTTCCGCTGAAGATCTGGAGGATGAACCAATATCCCAGCACGATCAGGGCGGGCAGTTCGATGACAGGCCAAAAGATGATCAGAGGGATGAGGACCAGGATGCGGGCATAAGGGTAGCTGAGCAGGTAGGCGCCCAGCACTCCCGCCACGGCTCCGCTGGCGCCGATGGTGGGGATGGGGCTGTCGGAATTGAAGAGGATGTGGGCCAGCCCGGCCACCAGCCCGCAGGCCAGGTAGAAGACCAGGAAGCGCACGGAGCCCATCCGATCTTCGATGTTGTCCCCGAAAACCCACAAAAACAGCATGTTGCCGCCCAGGTGGAGGAGCCCGCCGTGCAGGAACATGGAGGAAAACATGCTGGCCACCGACACCACCGCCGGCTCACGGCCCAGATTGGCCGGAATAATGGCATAGCTTTGTACAAACTGTTGGTAGTAGGCGCCGGGCAGAGTGAATCCGTACAGGTAGACCGCCAGGTTGGCTAAGATGATCAACACGGTCATGATCGGGTAGCGGCTGGCCGGGTTGTAGTCCTTAAAGGGAATCATGGTCTTGAAGATATTTCAATCAGAGGGGCAAAGTCGCGGAGGAAGCACAGGAGTGTATGTCTGCATTAAACCGCATTAGCCTATATTCTCTCACACTCAGTCCGCTGCCGGGAGCCAGATGGCTGGCCTGCCAGGAGAACCCGCTCGGGCCATAGCCTGCCGGTCTTGAGCCAGAGTGACACGACACTGCGATCTAGGCCGCTAGGGTTTCAGGATTCTTCACGATTGAGTCAAATTTGGAGCGCCCGCATCTTGCGAGCCTCTGCCTCTGGAGGGATCCCGATCCTGGCAGCCGAGCGGATCCAGACTCCAGAAGCCCGCAAGATG
>JANQFM010000257.1 GCA_028277865.1 Acidobacteriota bacterium | reverse complement strand
AAATTGCCCGATTGGCCTGCCAGGGTGATGGTGGCGTCGTTGCCGATCACCTGGGCTGCCACCATGGTGGCAGCCTCGGCGATGACGGGATTGACCTTGCCGGGCATGATGGAACTCCCCGGCTGAACGGCCGGCAAACGGATCTCGCCGATGCCGCAGCGGGGCCCCGAGCCCATCCAGCGCAGGTCGTTGGCGATTTTCATCAAGCTGCAGGCAATGGTTTTCAGCTGGCCGCTGGCCTCGACCGCGGCATCGCGGGAAGCCAGCGCTTCAAAGCGATTTTCGGCCTCGCGGAACTCGACCCCCGTCCATTTCGAGAGCCTGCTCACGATCCCGGCCGGCAGGCCTGCAGGGCAGTTGAGCCCGGTTCCCAGGGCCGTGCCCCCGATGCCCAGTTCGCTCAGGTGCTCCCGGCAAAGCTCAAGCCGCCTTATCCCATGGCGGATCATTGAGGCATAGCCTGAAAACTCCTGTCCCAGGCGAACCGGCACAGCATCCTGCAGATGGGTCCGGCCCACCTTGACCACTTTGTCGAACTGCTCAGCCTTGGCCTGCAAAGAGCTGTGCAGCGACTCGAGGGCGGGAATCAGCCTCTTTTCGATTTCTTCCAGGGCTGAGACGTGGATGGCTGTGGGGATGACATCATTGCTCGACTGGCCGTAGTTGACGTCGTCGTTGGGATGGATCGAGCGGCTGCCGACCTGCCCCCCCTGGATCTCGATGGCCCGGTTGGCCACCACCTCGTTGGTGTTCATGTTGGTCGAGGTTCCCGAGCCGGTCTGAAAGATGTCAAGCACAAAATGGGCGTCCAGCTTGCCCTCGATCACCTCGTCGCAGGCTGCGATGATGGCCTGGGCGGTTTCGGGGTCCAGTTTGCCCAGCTGGAGGTTGGTTTCGGCGGCGGCCTTCTTGATCAGGCCCATGGCTCGGATGAAGGGACGGGGAAAGCGCAGGCCGCTGATGGGGAAGTTGAGCGCCGCCCTCTGGGTCTGGGCGCCGTAATAGGCCTGGGCGGGCACCTGCATCTCGCCCATCGAGTCTTTTTCAATTCGATATTCGTTTTCGCTTGAAGAACTCATGACAGGATTCTCCTCTCACTCCGATGGCGCAGTCGGTTTTGCCACCGAGGCACAGAGTGCACAGAGAAGAATCAGAAAAGCTTTCTGCTCTCTGTGCCTTGCCTGGGCTATTCTCTCATTTCCTGCCGGGACTCGGAAGCTTTCGATTCCATCGGCGCCGTGCCGGTCCATTCTTCGGTGGGCATGTCGCGCTTGTAGAGGTGATAAAGGACTGCTCCCGGCAATCCGGCCATCAGAAAAACGCCAAAAGTCAGCAAGGAAATCGAGACTGACATCTCGTTGGCTACGCCGATTTGCTGAAAGAGCAGTGCATAGAGGCTTTCGCGCAATCCCAGGCCATTGATGGTAATGGGGATCATGATGGTCAAATTGATGAGGGGAATGAAAGTCAGGAAAACCGGCAAGGGCGCCTGAAGGCCGATGGAGTGAGCCGCCACCCAGGCGATGACCACAGCAAAGAACTGCACCACTATCGATACGGCCACCGACTGGAGCACAGCCGCCGGATTGCGCCTCAACTGGCGCAGCCCCTGGGCCACCAAGTCCATCTTCTCTTCCAGCCCCTCGCGCTTCCAACGGCTGAAAAGCCGGGTCAGCAATCGGTGGGTCCAGGGATGGAAAAGCAATACATTGCCCAAAATGAAAAGGCTCAGGACGATCAAAAAGACAAGGAGCAGCCGAACGCCGCCCACTTCCAAGGGCGTGATCGCCGAAGCGGCCAGCCCGATGATGAGCAAGGCGCACAGCCCCGCGCTGCGTTCCAGGACGGTGGTCGTCAATGTGGTGGACATCCCTCGGCCCACCCTTTGGCCCAGGTAGTAGGCCCGGAAGAAATCGCCTCCGATTCCGGAGGGCAAAAAGAGGTTGAAAAAGAATCCGATGAAGGTGATCCTGGCCAGGGGATCGTAATCGATCTGGACGTCGAAGTTCTTCAAGATCACCCGCCAGCGCAGGGCTGACAGGAAGATGGACCCGGTCTGAATCAATGCGGCGCCCAGCAGCAGCACGATGCTGGCCGAAGCGACGACCTTGACGAACTCTCCTGCATCGATCCGGTAAAACACCAAGCCCAGCAGCCCCAAAGTAACAGCCAGCCTGATTGCGAATCGCGAGCGGTTCGACATGAGGAGCGTGATTATGGTCTGGCACACGAAGAGCCGTCAAATGGGCTCTCGGAAGACGAGCGGGAAACAGAGTAGCCAGGATGGACATGTCAACGTTGCTCTGCTCAGAACCGGCTCCTTCCACAGGAGGGGAGTCCGGCGACCGGGCCGGGCTCCCCACATCGTAGTTGAACTCTTCCAAACGCCTATGGCTCGACCACAAACTGTGCGACGCAGCTGTCTACGACGTATTCGGATTCGTCCCCGGAGGCCATTGTGATCGTGTATGTGCCGGGAGCCGTGAAGTTCCACATTCTGAGGTTGAAGCGCCACAGTCCGCGGCGGAAACGGAATTGATTCCCAGAAGTGCCGAAGAGACCTGGCAACACGCTGCGGGAAATATCCATCCCCTTAGCTGATGTTTCTGATGAGAAAAGGATCTGCACAACCGGCGGGAGGCCAATGTCAACATCGGTGACAGGGAATCCCTCAGCATCCAGCAGCTGGGCCTTTAGAGGCAGCGCCCGGTCTCTTTTAACGATCAATGGACCATGGTCTAAGGGTGGTTCGAAGCCAAAGCAGATCAGAGTTGGACCAGGGCATCCCGGCTCCGCAAGTCGTTGAATCTCCAGGTCAGAAAGAGCACGATTGTAAATACGAACTTCATCGACCGCGCCTCCAAAGAACGCGTCTTGTGCCCCAGCACTGATCCCAAGGTCTGTAGCGCCGATGATGAGGCCTCCGGCGTTATTGTAGTCGGCGCCTGTACCGAAGAAGCCAGCCACTCGACTGCTTGATGCCATGGCGCCGTCCACGTAAAGCCGGATGGCAGTTGACTCGCTTTCAGCGGCACTGTCCCATTCGACGTAGACATGATGCCAAGCGCCGTCGTCGAAAGACTCCTCGGTCGCAACGTTGAAGCTGTTTGTCGTGTCAGTGATCTCCTCCAGCCGCCCGTGGAAACGAAACGAGTCCAGCATGCCGAAGTTCCAGCCGTGAGCCAAAAGATCGTTCTTGGCCACTACAAAGCCTTTCGATTGGTCCGCGCGAACCCAGGCAGCAACCGACCAGGCTGCATCGGTGCCGGAGATATTCAGGCCGAGGTCGTTCCCGAAATCGATGAAGTCGTCGGCCCCGTCGAACCAATAAGCCTGGTTCGTTTGGCCGCATCGGTCAGGCGACGGTTGCGCATGAACGACAAGGGCATCATGACCGTTTCCCGAAGCGTCAATCGTGCTGCCGTCGTCAAAGGGGTAATAGGCAATCAAACCATCTGAGATGCCGGCCTGGCACGGAAGGAGCCCTGTCAGCCCAGCACAGAGCAGTGCAATCAGAATGTGTCTCATTTAGTTCTCCTTGTTTTAAAAGTCTCTGAACAACTCTCGCGACGATTCTTGAGAGCTGCGGGCAGGAGTAGCTGAGACTGATCTGGGAGGACAAGCGAAGCGATGCGAATTCGCATCTCTTCGTCCAGAGTCTCCAATCCATCAGGAGTAACAAGGCACAGAGCTGTGGCGGGGTGTGGGCCCGTCCGCTAAGGCCAAGGAAGAGGCCGCTCGTTTTGTCTAATGAGCCATCCTAGCGCGAATTTCCACCGAGTCCCCGTCTGGTGCCGTGGGAAATCGTTCGAACCACGCCATCGAGGCCTCCACCTCTTCAGTGAACTCGTAGCCGAGTAGACGACGATTGTAGAGATCTCGGTGGTGCGCCTTCATGTCGTCCCCCGCCTGAAACTCAATGATTCGCTCCAAGAGCGGTTCGAAGGTATAGAACCAGTAGATTCCTGACATTGGCGCCCCTGTGACGACCTTGATATTGCCTTTTGCGTCGTAGCAAGCGTAGACAACAGCCGTTTTTGAGCGCTCGACGCTCAGCGCCTCTATTCGAGGGAAGAGCATGTAGCCTGCCTCCCTGGCATTGTCGGCAGCATAGAAGTTTTCGGCCCGGTTGGGGTTCTCGGCCGGGTCGTCGAAGGGAACGTTGAGTAGAGCGATTGCCGGGTAACCGAGGCTCCTGGGATTGTTGAAGCCGTAGAGCAGGAGTTCCTCGTCGGCGTCCTGATCGACATCGGCCATCAGGTACCCGCGAAAACGACCGGGATGCCAGTACTCGGACAACAGCTCTCCAGATTCCTGATTCAATAGCGCCACCTGGGCTGGATGGTCCGTGTCGTGGCTTGAAACCGCTACAACAAAATCGCCGCGGCTGTTGGAGACGGGGACAACGAACTCGCCTTGATAATAGCCGTGAAGCTCGGGGACAAGAGTGCGGGTTGTGGTTCCAAAGCCGAACCTCCACTTCTCTTCACCAGATGCATCGAAACAGAATACCTGATGTTCGTTCGTTCCTTTGGCGAGAAGCCCAAACAGCACATTGCCCCTCGTCACGTGGCAGAGCCGGTCCAGCGCGACTCGGTCGCCGAGCTCGATCTGGTGCTGGTAGTACGCGGACTTCAGCAGAGGCAAGTACTTGCTCCATAATATCCTGCCTCCTTCATCCAGGATCTGCACCTCTGACCCTTCGACTCTGCAATAAGCCGGTGCGGGAGGCTTTTCGCTATCAAGCACCGGCCGTGATTGGCGGGGCGTTTTGCCCGGCCAATTGGGCCTGGAACCGGAATCTATCAAATGAGAACGTACAGCAAGGATCCCGAACAGAGAAGGGATGAGCGCCAGCATGATCCAACGGGGGCGAACCCGATTGAAGACAATGCGGACTCGATTTGGTCCCCGTTCAAGCCACTCATTCAGCTCATGCGGCAGGGCGTGGACTCTCGATTTCTTCCCTCCCCGCCGATGCACTTTCAAGCCCTTGGTCCGCTCCCAGTTCTGGGCGGTTCGCACCGTCACTCCCAAGTGGTCCGCTATCTCTTTCCAGCCAATCAAATGTCGATCCTTGTTTTCTTGCACAGTCATCCTCCGAGATTTGCCGAATTTGCCGACTCTAAAGATTAAGGGATTTGAATTGTCACTGATCAGAACCGATCCCTACTCTCTCTCACTCCCTAAACAATTCTGCCAAGACTTTCAGGGTCATCCGGCAAATGGGGAGGTAGGGCCAGAACGTCACTTCACTCCTCACGACCTTCGAAGGACGGCGGCCAGCGGCATGGCCTCGCTGGGGACGTCGCGCGAGACGCTGAGCTCCACCCTGCTCCCCCCCAACTCCACGTACATATTCAGTTGACCCGTCCCAATACCGCTGATTTGACGGAAGCACATGCCTTGAAGCCTGGCAAGCCGCCACCGTCGGGCCCGCCCCGGCGGAGCGAATGACTGAATGGCTAGGCCGCGAGCCGGCAACCTGATCGCGGTCTCTGCGCATCCCCTCCCCTCCTTCGGGGCGGCATTCCGCCCCGAAGGAGGGCAGGGGATGCGCAGAGAGTGCGATGAGGTTGCTGGCTCGCGGCCTAGCCATTCAGTCATTCGCTCCGCCGGGGCGGGCCCGACGGTGGCGTTTTGCCAGGCTACATGGCACGTGCTTCCGTCAAATCAGCAGTATTGGGACGGGTTAATCGAATATGTACCGCGCCAAGACGCAAAGACGCAGTTATCTCACTCACTTGGCGGACTTTGCGTCTTGGCGCGAAACCCCCAGCTCCCCTGCCGAGATTCGGTGCTCCCAGCGCAACTCCCCGGCCGAGTTGAACGCCTTCAGAGTCAACACCCTTTCATCAGCCGGACCTGACAAAGTCAGAATGCCGAAGTTGCGCTCCTTGAGCAGAGTCCCTTCCACCCTTTGGGGATTGGACGCTTCTTCTCCCCGAGGAGCGCTGACCCCGCTGGTCAGCGGCGAGCTGGTGTACTCGTAAAGCGGATAGGCGCCGGGACGTTCCAGCTTCTGCAGCTCGGTGAAATGCCGGTCGCCGCTCAGCAGCACCACACCCTCGATTCCCCGTTCCAGCAAGGCGTCCAACAGCCGCTGTCGTTCAGCGGGAAAGCGGATGGAATTTTCGGCGCCGGGGAAAGGATTGAGGATCTGGCTGCCGTTGGCCACGATCTTGAAGGTGGCCCGGCTGGCGGTCAAGGCGTCGATCAGCCAGTCCGTCTGGGCCAGCCCCCACATGGCCTTGCCTTGGGCTTCGGGAGCGGAGCTGGGATGACGGTGGGTGCGGTCGTCCAGGAGGAAAAAGTCGGCATCGCCCCATGAAAAGTGCCCGAAGGTTCCCGCAAGTTCGGGCAAGCCGTAGCTGGGGTTGCCCCAATAGCGTTGGAAGACCTCCAAAGATGCGCCCTTGAGCGCAAAGCTGCGGTCGGAATTGTTGGGTCCGTAGTCGTGGTCGTCCCACACAGCGTAGTTGTGGACGTTGGCCAATAAAGGCTGCATCTCGGGGGTGCGTCGGGTGTGGGCATAGCGGTAGGCCATCTGGCCGGGGCTGCTCCAATCCACCTCGCGCAGGTAAACATTGTCCCCCAGCCAGAGCATCAAATCGGGCAGTTGGCGCAAGATGTTGCCGAAAATCTCGTAGCCGCCCCCGTAAGGCTCTCCGGGTCGGTCGAAGGGCGGGTCATTGATATAGGTGCAAGAGCCGATGGCCACCGAAAACTCGGGCGGATCCCTGCGCCACTGCCAGAGCGGCTCGGTCTGAAAGCGCGTCGGGTAGGGAAGCTCGGCTTGGGCGCCGTTGATCAAGACCCGGTACTTGTAGCGCACTCCCGGCTCGAGGTTCCAGGCCCGCAGATGGGCGATGAGATCCTCTTCGACTGCGGTGGGAACCGGACGCGTGGTCCGTGCGAATCCCGGCTTTTCCTCCGGCCAGTAACGGATCTGCACCCGCGCCGGACGCCGGGTCTGCACCCAGATGAAGACTTCCCGGTGGGTCGAGTACCCCAACATCGGACCCGCCGCCAGCAAATCCGAGACGTCCAGTGCCGGGCGGCATGCAGGCAGTAGCGCCAAGACGACAAGCAGCTTCCTCATGGCCGCATGCTAACCGACAGCAATGTTTTGCGCCAAGACGCCAAGATATGCTTGGCGGCCTTTGCGTCTTGGCGCGAAAACTCCGGCTATCGCTCGTAGGATTCTCGCCGCGCCGCTTCTGACAGGGGGATCAAGTACTCCATCGGATCGGGCAGGATCTTGGCCCGCGCCTTTGCCAAAGACCGCTCCCCTGCATAGCTGACCGCCGACTGCAGGTGACCCCGGATGCGGCTCAGCACGTCGGCCACGCTGCCCTTGTAAGGAACCTGCATCTCCTGGCCCTCGGCCGGCGTTTCGAAGGCCTGCTCAAGGTCATCCGGGTTTTCGGTGTCGTAAAGCGATTCGAAAACCGCTTGGGGGGAGGTCATCCCCCGGTAGATCTTTTTCTTCAGGTGTGTGGCGGGGTCTTCGATGACCTGTCCGGGCGCCTCGTCGGTTCCCGACAGGGCACTGCCCAGCATGACAGTCGAAGCGCCGCAGATGAGGGCCAGGAAGATGTCTTTGTCGTCGCTGACCCCTCCGTCGGCGATGATGGGGGCCGACTCGCCCACCGCGCACCAGGCTTCGCGGATGGCCTGCAATTGAGGGACTCCGGCGGCTGTCTCCAGACGGGTACGGCAGCCGCGTCCCGGCCCCACTCCCACCTTGACCGCATCAGCGCCGTGCTCCTTCAAAAAGCGGGCGCCCGCGCCGGTGGCCACATTGCCGCAAATGAGGGCCATGTCAGGAAAGTGCCGGCGCATGGTGTCGAGCGCCCTTCCCATCACCTGGGAATGGCCGTGGGCAATGTCGATGACCAGGCAGTCGGCGCCGGCGGAAATCAGCTCTGCCGAGCGCTCCACAAAATCCCCCCGGGCCCCGATGGCGGCACCCACCAGCAGGCGTCCCTTGGTGTCCTTGCTGGCGAAGGGCCGGTCGCGGAAGAAAAGAAGATCCTTGCGGGTGATCAGGCCGTGAATCTTTCGCTGCTCGTCGACCAGAGGCAGACGCTCGATCCTTTTTTCGAAGAGGATGCGTTCGGCATCTTCGTAGCTGATGCCGGGGGGGTGAGTGTGCAGGTGTTCGAACGGCGTCATGAACTCTTCCACCAGCCGTTCGCTGTATTCTCCCAGCCAGGGGATGTCGCGGTTGGAAAGCAGTCCGGCCAGTATTCCGCTTCCTTCGCTTTCTTCGATGAGGATTCCGGTGATCTTGTGACGCAAGGCAAAGGCACGCGCCTCGCGGATGGTGGACCCCTTGGGCAGGCAAAGGGGATTTTCGATCACCGCCCCGTGGGCCCGCTTGACGCGGGCCACCTTTTCAGCTTGCCTGTCGATAGGCAGTCCGCGATGGATGATCCCGATACCCCCTTCCAGCGCCATGGCTTCGGCCATGGACATCCCGGTGACGCTGTCCATATTGGCCGAGAGAATCGGCAACTCGAGGCTCAATCGATCGGTCAGGTGCGCGGAAAGGGAAATCTGACGCCGCGACTGGACGGCGCCCCGCTGAGGACGGAAGAGAAAATCATCAAACGTCTTGCCGACCCACCGGCGGTCAATCCCTTTGCTCTTCATCGCCCTCTATTGTGACATCAACCGCCAAATCAAGGCGAAGGAGAGGCTTCACGCAGAGGCGCAGAGACGCAGAAGAGAGGGAGGAGAAAGAGCAACAGAAGGCCAAGAACTTCTTTGTTCCCCCTCTTCTTCCTCTCTCTCTGCGCCTCTGCGCCTCTGCGTGAAACTCTCTTTGCTACCATAGCCCCCATGCCCGAGCTGCCCGAAGTGGAGACCATCCGTCGAGGACTGCTGCCCCAAGTCATTGCCAAGCCCCTTCAGGAAGTCGTCGTCGGTGACCCCCACGTGCTGCAGACCGACTTGGAGGACTTGGTGCACAGCCTGCCAGGACAAACCATTCGGGACATCGACCGGCGCGGCAAGTTCCTGATCTTCCAGCTGGACCGCCACCAACTCGTCATCCACCTGGGCATGACCGGGCAGCTCACCTTCCGCGACCCTGCCTTGGAGGATTCGCGCCGATTCAT
>JANQFM010000256.1 GCA_028277865.1 Acidobacteriota bacterium | reverse complement strand
AAGCCAGCGCACGGGCCCGGGCCCGTTCGCTGCTGGAAAGCTTGTCTCGTGTGTCCCCTTCAGGATTGACGGCGGGCCAGCCCCTGCGGCAACGGGCAGACGAACTCCGCCGCACCATCAACCAAAGCGCATTGCGCCTGGAATCCGTAGATTCGACTCAGGAACGCCAGCGTTTAATCAAAGAGATCTCTCAACTTCGAATTGATCGCCGGGAGGTTCGAAACCGCCTCTATCGGAAGCGGGAGGCCTACGCTGCCCTGGGTGATTTCAAGCCAAAGTCACTCAGGGACATCCGAGACGGACTCCTGGATCAAGACACACTTCTGTTGGAGTTCCATCTGGGTGAAGCCTTTGGCTATCTGTTTGCAGTCTCAGCAACGGACTTGGCGATCCACAAGCTGCCGGGCCGCGAGGAGATCGATTTTCAGGTCCGGTCGCTGCGCCGGGGAATTCAGGAGATCGAATCTCAACGGCAGGCGCGAGGCCCACCTTCCCGGACAGCCGGAATTCACGAGCTGAAGGGAATCCTGCTGGGAAGCATCCTCGATCGATTCCCTCAAAAACGGATCTTGATCGTCGCAGACAGCGCAACCTGGGGCCTGCCCTTTGCGCTTCTGCCGCTTGGGGCGTCAGAGGATCCGGCCCAAGGGCAGCCTTTGGCGGCCTCACGGGAACTGGCGATGTTGCCTTCCGCCTCCGTGGGCGTTGTGCTGGCCTCACGCCAGAGGCCAAGCACGGGAACGCCGACATCGATTCTGGTAATCGCGGATCCTGTATTCAGCCCAAGCGATGACCGGCTGGCTCTGACGCCCTCCTCGCCGGTCCAGCAGCCGAGCCGGCCGCGATTGGAGCGCAGCATGCACGATTTCGGCTGGACCCCCGACAGCATTCCCCGCCTTTTCAACACGGATCTCGAGGCCCGGGTGATAGGGCAACTGGCCGGGACGAGGCTGGTTCGGACGATGAGGGCGGCTCAAGCCGACCGGGATCTGCTGCTGCGCACACGGCTGGACCGCTACGGGATCCTCCACTTCGCAACCCACGGCATCCTCAATGACCGTTTCCCGGAGCTTTCAGGCCTGCTCCTTTCGATGGTGAACTCACAAGGCGATCCACAAAACGGATTCCTACGGATCCACGATATCGAAACCCTAAGGCTTGAAGCCCGGCTGGTGGTGCTCAGCGCTTGCCAAACAGCCCTCGGTCGGGAGATCCGCGGCGAAGGCTTGCAGAGCATGGTGCGGAGCTTTTTTCAGGTGGGCGCTCAGGCTGTAGTGGCGACCCTCTGGAAGGTCGACGATGAGCGGAGCGCGAGATTCATGCAGAAGTTTTATGAGCATCTTCTCGGTCGAGAGCGCCTCTCGACCGCCGAGGCGCTGCGAAGGGCTCAGATGGACCTGCGGGACCAAGGCCATGCCGCCCGTCACTGGGCCGGCTTTGTTCTCCACGGGCAGTGGAAAGAGGGATTCTAAAAAGATTGGCCAAGCGCAAGAAGAAGTTTCGCGGTAACGATTCGATGAACCCGTCCCAATACCACTGATATGACGGAAGCACATGCCATGAAGCCGGCAAGCCGCCACCGTCGGGCCCGCCCCGGCGGAGCGAATGACTGAATGGCTAGGCCGCGAGCCAGCAACCTCATCGCGGTCTCTGCGCATCCCCTCCCCTCCTTCGGGGCGGAAT
>JANQFM010000225.1 GCA_028277865.1 Acidobacteriota bacterium | reverse complement strand
TCGGGGCTGAAGCCCCTCGGGGAATGCCGCTAAAGCGGCATGGGGCGAGCCCGGTTCGTGGCCTCCTTCCTTCCAGCGCCAATCTTCTATGTGAGCGGTCTTGCAGCTATCTCGGACTAATCCCTTGGCTGCAAAGGCATGTAGTCCCGCGTGACCAGATCCCAGTAGTCCCAATAGGGCTGGCTGCTGTCTTCCTCCAGGAAGCGCTGGGCCGACTGCAGGAGGCAGGTGACGAAGTGGCCGGGGCGGCACTCGGGGTGGCGTCCGAAGTTGCCGAAATGGCTGCGGATGAGCAGGCTTTGGCCATCGATGGGAAAGCCTCTTACGTTTCGCACGAAGCGCCGGTAGACGCCGCCCTGGAAAAGGTAGAACTCGACGTTGGAAAGATAAAAGGCCGCCAACGGAATCTGATGCTGCGACAGGTACTCGCCCACAGCCCGCAAGGCCTTGTCGCCTGCGAAATCGCCCACCACCGGAATGACCCGGTTTTCGATCTGCATTCTGCGGAGGAATTGATAGTCCTCTTCACTGTTCAGGTAATGACTGCGGTGCCCATTCAAATCCTGGGCCTGGATGAGCTGCCCGTAGCTGGGGTAAAAAGGCCGGGGGCGGCGTCCATGGCTTTGAAACCGCAAGTCCAGGTTTTGGAGGAAAAAGGGCCACGACAAGCGCAGCATGCGGCGGCGGTCGTCCGCATGAGTCAGGGAAGGAAAGCGCTTGTGCAAAGAGTCCCAGGTCGCTTCAAAGCGCTGCTGCATGAATTCTTCATCGGATGCGAGCTGGCGGAAAGCGGCCACCAACTGTTGGGCGCCGGCATCCGGGCCAGCCGTAAACCCCTCCGGCACAGGCTTGCCCAGTATGTTGGACAGGAATTCAACCCGGTTGGCAGAGCGCTCGAAGACTTCCTTCCAATAGAGGTGAAAAAGCAAGTTGTCGCGGCGGATGTCCACGATGAAGGCCAACTGGGGCTTTAAATAGCTGATGTAGGTGAAGTTCTGCCCCGGCCCCACCCCCACATAAGCCCGTCCGGCGCCGCTGCCCGGCCGGATGGCGGTCAGGACGTGCTGATAGGAGGTCTCATTGGAGATCAGATTGTCGGTGTCGAAGTAGCCCGGCTTCTCGCTGAGCTGAAGCGCCAGCTCCTCGAAACGGGCGTCCTCCAGCTGCTGCTGGACGGGCAGCGGAGTGGCCGCAAAACAACCCGCTGCAAAAAGCGCTGCCCACAGCCAAGCAACCATCCGGAACCTGATCGGAATTATCGGTGGAGTCACGGCGATCATTATAGCAATGGACAGCCAAGGAGGAGGCTGGCGCAAGGGTGGGGCCAGGTTTGGCTGTCTTGCCTTGTCTGGTTGATTGCGCCTGAGGCGCTGCCGGATTGTAGCCGGTGGTTGAGCGCAGCGATACCACCGGGTTTATGGCCCGCCATCCACCCCGCACCCCGTGGGGGTGCAGGCTAAGAGGGCACAGATGTCACGACAGAATTCTTTTGCGGAGGCTGCGGTGTGTGAAAGGCGGAACTGGCGCCTGCGGGGTGCGTTATGGGGGCTGAACGATTACGGTGGTATCGCTGCGCTCAACCATCGGCTATAAGCCTCCAGCGCCTCCGGCGCAAGATCATGGGTGCCAAAGGCCACTCTGCGCACCTATCAGCACAGAGTCCTCTAATGGAGAGACTGCGTGGGAGGTTTGGCCTATAATGGACGAATCGTATGGCTCGAAAAGCTTATATCCTGCTCATCGCCCTCTTCCTCCCGCTCCTTTACAGCCACGACACCGGCGGGCTGGATTCGTCCAAGCTCAAGCCGGAGTTCACCTTTGTGCGGCTCATCTACTCCAGCGCCGGATGGGGCCGCAACTCTTGGGCCACCGACTATCCCAAGGCCGACCAGCAGTTCCTGTACGGCTTGCGCAAGCTGAGCGACTTCACCTTCGTCAACGCCCAAAACCGGGCCATGCGCATCACCGACCCCGAGATCTTCGACTACCCCTTCCTGTACGCCGTCGAAGTGGGCCACATGTTCCTGTCCGACAGCGAAGCCGCCATGCTGCGCGAATACCTGCTGCGGGGAGGCTTCCTGGTGGTGGACGATTTTCACGGCCCCTACGAGTGGAACAATTTTTACGGGGAGATCAAAAAAGTCTTCCCCGAGTACGAACCCCGCGACCTGTCCGTCACCCACCCCATCTTCCAGTGCTACTTCAACATCGACCAGCTAGTCCAGATCCCCGGCCTGCAATACCTGTATTCCGGCAGCACCTCCGAAAAAGGCGGCATCCGCCACCGCTACATGGGAATCGAGGACGACCAGGGGCGACTGATGGTCATGATCAACCACAACGTCGACCTGGGCGATGCCTGGGAGTGGTTCGAAGTAGAGGAATACCCCCGCGAATGGGCCCACGATGCCATGAAGCTGGGCATCAACTACATCATCTACTCGATGACGCACTGAAGAAGGAGTCAGGAGTCAGGAAGGTAGTTAGCAGCATTAGGACGAGCCCGGCAGGTGCCATTCATTGGAAAAGTTGCTGGCTACAGATTGCCCATCCTCCGCGGCTCCGGAGGAGCCCTGGA
>JANQFM010000209.1 GCA_028277865.1 Acidobacteriota bacterium | reverse complement strand
TCCCCCGACGCTTTGGCGGACCACCACGATCAGCGAGTGCGGCCCCTCAGGCAAGCTGGCTTCAGCTTCGGTCGTGACGGCAGGGCGGCGGCGCAGGCTTGCCAGTTCCGAGTCTTCCAGCGAAAGCGGGAACTTGCGGGCGAAGGCCAGCTTTCCGCCGGCCCACTGCCCTTGGGAGTCGATCAGGGCGCCGTAGACCTCCAAGGTCAGATGATGCTGCCCGTTTCCATCTTCTTGAAAGCGCAGCTGGGAAGCCGGGATGTGGGCTCTGACTTTGAGGCGCCCTTCCCAGGATGCCAGTTCTATGCGGGCGGGAAAGTCCTGGAAAACACCCGGGAACTTGAAGGCATTGTTGAGCTGGACCTCATCGGGGGACCGGCCGGCAGGCTGAAAATACCCTCTGCGGTGGCGTACCTGCACCCCGGGTCGGCTGACCCTCAATCGGATGTTCGTCAAGCCCCGCTTGGAACGCTTCTTGGCGGCGGGGACATAGCCCGCCAGATAGTAGCTGCGTGCGTCCAAAAAAGCTTGTTCGACTCCCCTCACCAAATCGTTGCGGTTCAGGAAAGCCAAGCCGCCGGTCCGCCCCGAAAGGGTCTTCAAGAATTCCTGGGGGGCGCTGATGTCCTCGCTGTTGAAGCGGCTCACCAGGCGCATGACCTGGGTGGCCGCCGCCGGGCCTCCCGTGGACGAGTTGACGTTGATCGTAGTGCTCAGCGTCTCGGCCACCAACCCTCGGGGATCGATGCTGTAGACCGTACCCTGGGCGGCGTTGATGCGCTGCACGGCTTGCCGGATCGGGTCCAGGCTGTCGTGCCCGGCGCTGCCTCCCAGGCGGGCGCTGAGGATGCCGCGCAGGTTGCGGGCCTTGCCCATCATCCTGGCCCGCGAAGCCGGATGCAGCAACGAAAAAGTGTCCACCAGATCGAGCGCCTTGGAGGCCGGCTGGCCGGGGTAGCCGGAGGTGTAAAGAATCAGGTTCTTGCGTCCCGGCAAGCTGGAGACATAGTCGGACAGAACGGACAGCGACCGGGTGGCCACTTCCTGACGGGCACGCACCTCCCGCAAGAAGTCCTGGGAGCGGATGAGCGCCTCCCGCAAAGGGTCGCATTCGTTGCAGCCCAGGATTCGGTAAGCGGTGGATATATCCTGGATGAGCTTGGCGTAGCCGATCACGCCCCGAGCCATGTCGACCCCGTCCAAGGCGCCGAGAAGGCCTTGGGCATCCGGGCTGAAGGGCCGCAATATGGTGAATCCCCTCTCCAGAACGCCCAGCAGAAGGCTTTCGCGGCCCAGCCATTCGGAATTCAGGAATTCGCGGATGGAGCGCTTGGAGTGCTCCAGCCCAGACTGGTCCATGCTGTTCAGGTCGAGGATGAAAAGAAACGGAGTCGGACGGCCGGCAAATGATTCAGCCACGAGTTGTGCGGATTCTGTGTCGCCGCCTTCCGTCGGCGCCGTCGGCTGCACCTGCAAGCCGGCCACATCAATGCGCTGAAAAAAGGTCAATTGCTGCTTCTTGCCGCCCTCGAAGACCTCCACCTCCTCCCGTCTCAGATCCTCCACAGGGCGCCCATTGCGGTCGGTGGCCACCAGATCGACCAGCACCAGCTGGGTCTCGACCCGAATCAGCGGCTGCTCATCCTGCTTGTAAGCAGCCATCGTCAGCAACGAAAACCCAATCAACAGCCATCGCAGCATCATCCAATCATACCGCTTGAGAAGGGAGGGAGGCCACGGAGGCACAGAGCGCACAGAGTTTCTGCTCCCCTTTGTGTTCTCAGTGCCTCTGTGGCTCAGCCCGTCCAATCCAGATCTGCAAGGCGGTTCCAGGGGCAGGCTTGAAACTCTCCTCTTTTTTGTTTCTCGTCCCCTCCATAGGCCAATACCTTCAAACAATGTCGGGAGGGGATCTCCAAAGCCGCCTGCACTTCAGATAGATTCTCAAAGAAGTCGGATGCCACCGTTTTGCCCGACTTGACCTCCAGCAGCACTTTGCGACCGCTTCGTTCCAGGATCAGGTCGATTTCCAGGCCTTTGCTGTCGCGGTAGAAATAGAGGCCTCGTTGCCACCCTTGGTGCAGACGGGCCTTGAGGATCTCCGAAAGAACCCAGTTTTCGAAGATGGCGCCGCGCAAAGGATGGCTGTGCAACTGCCTGGGGTTACGGATGCCCAACAGATAGCAAAGCAAGCCAGTGTCAAAGAAATAGAACTTGGGCGTCTTGACCAGCCGCTTGCGGTCGCTGGAATGGTAGGGCCTCAGTTTCCAGAGGATGAAGCTGGTTTCCAGCACTGCGATCCAAGAGCGGATCGTGTTGTGAGTGACGCCGCAATCGCTTCCCAGATTGGTCAGGTTGATGAGCTGGCCGATGCGTCCGGCACTCAATTCCAGAAAGGTCTGAAAGGTGGGCAGATTCCCCACGTTGAGCATCTGCCGCACATCCCTCTCGAGGTAGGTCGCCACGTAGCCCCCATACCAATCCAGCGGAGGTGCCTTGCGGTCGTACACTGCCGGATAGGATCCCGACCACAGCGTCTCAAAGAGGCCTTGGGGGGCATTCGGAAAGGCTTGCAGTTCCTGCCATTCCAGAGGGAGCAGGTTCAGGATGCCGGTTCGGCCGGCCAGGGACTGGGAAATCGATTCCAGCAAGGCGAAGTTGGCCGACCCTGTCAGGATGAACCGGCCGGGCGAAGGATCTTCGTCCACCGCAACTTGCAGGTAGGAAAGTAGTTCCGGAACCCTCTGCACCTCGTCGATGATGGCTCCGTCGGCATATTGCTCCAGAAAATCGCGAGGGTCGGACTCGGCATAGTGCCTTTGGTCCGGAAGCTCCAGATTCACATAGTCCTTTTCTGCAAAGGCCGACCGGCACAAAGTCGTCTTGCCGGCCTGACGCGGCCCCGTCACAGTCACGATGGGAAAGGCCTCGGTCAGCTCCTGCAGTTTGGCCTGCAACGTACGGGGAACCATGAGGCGATTAGAACAGCATTCGGAGACAATTGTCAATTCAACTCTCAATCAGCTCTGGCACGAATCTTCTTTCCCCTCTGTGCTCTCTGCGCCTCTGTGGCAAACTCATATGCCATGAAAGTCGTCATCACCGGCGCTTCCGCCGGAATCGGGGAGGCCACCGCCTATGCCTTTGCTGCTCAGGGCTGCGAGCTCTTTCTGGTGGCGCGGCGCGAAGACCGCTTGCGTGAGGTGGCC
>JANQFM010000160.1 GCA_028277865.1 Acidobacteriota bacterium | reverse complement strand
GCGGGGCTTGCAGCTTTTGCCCCCGTCCCGCCCGACGGTCGGGCTGGGTCACTACGCCGACGACAGTCAGCAAATCGCCCGCCTCGTCCAGCAGCGCTTCCCTCAAGAAAGACCCCCGGGCTCCGGAGTGGTTCCGAGTCCTGAAGCCGGACCTGATGGTTGTGGTCGCCTTCGGCCAGATTCTGGTCCGGGACTTCTTTGACTTGCCGCTGCACGGAACATTGAACGTCCATGCATCGCTGCTGCCTCTGTACAGAGGTGCAGCGCCGGCTGCCCACGCCATCCTGCAGGGCGAAAGCGCCACCGGTGTAACCATCATGAAAATCGACGAGGGAATGGACAGCGGGGACACCTTGACCCGCAAGGAGATTCCCATTGGCGAGAACACCACCCGAGGGGAGTTGGAGGAGGTGCTGGCGCACGAAGGCGCCCGGCTGCTGCTGGAGACGATCCCCGGCTATCTTTCGGGAGAGATTCAGCCCCAGCCGCAAGACCACAGCAAAGCCACCATGGCGCCGCGCATCACCAAAGAAGACGGTCGGATCGCCTGGAGCAGCAGCGCGATTGAGATCCACAACAGGATCCGGGCCTGCAACCCGTGGCCGGGCGCATCGACGACTTTTCGAGGACAGCCGCTTAAGGTCTGGGAAAGCCGATTGGTGCACGGACGCAGCGCTCCCCTCGATTGGCAGCCGGGCGAAGTGGCCCAGGCGAAGGGGGAGCTGACCGTCTGCTGCTCGGGCCAGACCCTGCTTCGACTCATCGCTTTGCAGCCACCCAACCGTAAGCGCCTCACAGCCGCCGACTTCATCAACGGCTTCCGACCTGGCATTGGCGAGGTTTTGGGGGACAGCTAGTGCCGAAACGCCCCAATCGCCGCTCTGAAGCACGGCTGGTTGCAGCACGGCTGCTGGAGGAGCTTTCTCATCCCGGCTGTCGGCTGGACGCTTTGAGCAGCCACCCCGAGTTTGTCGGCCTGCCCCTCCGCGACCGGCGGCTGGTCATGGAGATTGCTTACGGGACAGAACGATGGCGAGGCCGCCTCGATTTCCAGATTCAACAGCTTTCCCGACGCCCTCTGCAAAAGTTGGACCGTCCCGTCCTGTGGATCTTGCGAACCGCTCTTTACCAGATGGACTTCTTGCGCATTCCCCATCGGGCCGCCGTCCACCAGGCTGTCCAGGCTTGCCGGCGGCTGGGAAAAAGTTCTGCGGCATCCTTCGTCAACGCCCTGCTCCGACAGTGGATCCGCAAGCCGCCCGATTTGCCTCAGGATGACTCCGTTCAATCCTTGAGCATCCGCTTGAGCCATCCTCAATGGCTGGTGCGCCGCTACCGCCGACGCTGGGGTCCGGAGCTGGCCATTCGACTGCTGGAAAAGAACAACTCGCTGCCCGAAGGCTTTTTGTGGGTCAATCCCCGCAAGGCCTCCTTGGACTGGTTTTGCCGCCGACTGCAAGAGGAGGGAATCGCCTACCGGGTCCACCCCCATCTTCCCAACTGCCTAGTCGTCCCCTCCAGCCTGGCCCGGCATCCTCTCTACCGGCAGGGGTTCTGCTTTTTTATGGATGCGGCCAGCCAGAAGGTGGCTTGTCTGGTGCCGATCGAAGGCCGTCGGTGCCTGGGGGACTTCTGCTCCGCTCCGGGAGGCAAGGCCTTAGTGTTGGCCTCCCGAATGGAAAAAGGCGCCCGGCTGCACTGCACCGATCTGGTGCCCGCCCGCCTGCAGAGCGTTCGCAGCCGCGCACGCCTGTACCGTTTGAAAGGCCTGAGCTATTCGGTGGCCGACTGGGTCAGCGGGCCGATCTTTCGCGCCGCCTTCGACTTCGTGCTGGCGGATGTCCCCTGCAGCGGGCTGGGAACCCTTTCCTCCAACCCCGACATCCGCTGGAAGTTTCAGGAGGACGGA
Organism: Acidobacteriota bacterium; assembly: GCA_028277865.1. Classification (GTDB taxonomy): domain Bacteria; phylum Acidobacteriota; class UBA6911; order RPQK01; family DATIPO01; genus JANQFM01. The sequence continues at coordinate 4,503 of JANQFM010000160.1, read as the reverse complement.
TTCAAGCGCATGCAGCAGCGCCAGAGCCGGATCATCGAGAATGCCTTCGCAGCCCTTCGCCCGGGAGGCGAACTGCTTTACTCGACCTGCTCGACCGAACCCGAAGAAAACGAGCAGGTCGTGGAAGGATTCCTGAGCCGCCGGCCCAGCGCCAAACGCTGTTGCGAGGACTTCCGCAGCTTCCCTCTGCGCCACGATGGCCAAGGCTTCTACGCAGCCCGAATTCGACACATTTGAAGCCCCTATGCTATGGTGATCAAACTGACCGCCTGGAGGTGGCGGTCACCTCAACCCAGCGGCTCCACCGACACCTGGCACTTCACAAAAGCAGCAACTTGTGAAGGGCAGGCTCGAGAGGGCCAAGCAGAGGGAGTTAAACGGCAAGTTAAACTCTTGACTGACAACTGAACATGTCTGAGGCGAACGTCAAGGCAGGCAAGCAATTGGGCCAGCAGTTTTTGATGGTGGCCAAGTTTGTCCTGCTGATCGCAATCCTGGTGGCTGTCGGCCTTTTCAGCGCTCTGGTGGGCATGCGACTCGCCGTGCAGGGAACGGAAATCGCAGTCCCCGAGATCCTGGGCAAGAGCCAGCAGGACGCCGAGTCGCTTTTGAGTTCCTCAGACTTGGGAATGGAGGTGCTGGCCACCCGATACGATGCCGTGGTGCCGGCGCAGGCCATCGTTTCGCAGTCCCCCGCACCGGGAGGGCGCATCAAGGCCGGACGCAAGGTCCGGGTGATCGTGAGCCTGGGAGCACGTCAGCATCCGGTTCCGAACTTGGTGGGCGGTACGCTTCGGGTGGCACGGGCCAAATTGCTTCAGTCCGAATACCAGCTGGGTTCGGTGAGTGAAATCCTGCTCCGGCAGCCGCCCGGCGAAGGCAGTCAGCAAGATGAATCGAGCGACGCGCAGGTGCTGCAGCAGTATCCGTCGCCCGGCATCCATGAATCGGGAGACGCAAGAGTCGACCTGTTGGTGGCTCGCCGGGCACCGACTGGGTATCTCATGCCGGACGTGGTGGGCAGCAAGCTGGGCCAAGTCTATTCGCTTTTTGACAGGCGGGGATTCCGGCTGGCCACCATCCGTTACCGAAAGGGCTCCGGCAAGGCCCGGGGGACAGTGCTCCGACAGTTTCCCGAAGCGGGCAGCAAGCTTGAAGACAAGGATGAAATTCACGTGGAGGTAGCAAGCTGATGCCTCAGATCGCTCCTTCCATCCTGTCGGCCGACTTTGCCCACCTGGGCCGGGACGTCCAAGCCATGGAAGAGGCCGGAGCCCGCATGCTCCATTTTGACGTCATGGACGGGCACTTCGTCCCCAACTTGACGGTGGGAATCCCGGTGCTGGCCTCCTTGCGCAAGATGACCCGGCTGCACATCGACGTTCACTTGATGATCTCCAACCCCGATGAGATGGCCGAAGCCTATGTGGATGCCGGCGCCGACATGGTGAGCGTTCATTATGAGACAGTTCGTCATCTGGACCGTCTATTGATGCGTATCCGGGAAAAAGGCGCCAAGCCGGGAGTCGTTTTGAATCCGCATACGCCCGTTTCGGTTCTGGAAGACATCCTGCCCCGCTGCGACTTTGTCCTCATCATGTCGGTCAATCCCGGCTTTGCAGCACAGAAGTTCATTTCCTATAGCTTCGAAAAAGTGAGAAAATTGCGGAGTATGTCGAACGAGCGCGGGTTGGACCTGAGAATCGAGATCGACGGCGGGATGGGGCCGCACAACGTGGCTCAAGCCGTGGAGGCCGGAGTGGACTGGGTCGTCTCCGGCTCGGCGATCTTCGGTTCGGAGGATCCTTTGAGGACTTTCCAAACGATGCAGCAAGCGGCCGCCCAAGCGGCGGTCTGTTCTTGAAGGCACACAACCAGTGGCCTTGAAGAGCCCTGAAAACAGTGAGAGAAAACATCATGAGAGCCATAAACAAGACTCTGGTCAGCCTGCTCTTGGCAGCAGCTGTTTTGTTGCTGACTTCATGCGGGCAAAAAAGCTCCAACTTGCAGGATGAGGCCGTCGCCCCCGATAAGACCCTCTACGAAAACGGCATGGAGTACCTGCGCAAGAACCAGTTCATCAAGGCGCGGCTGTCTTTGCAGACCCTGATCAACACCTATCCTGACAGCGAATACACCCCCAACGCCTACATCGCCATTGCCGACTCCTTCTACCGCGAGGGGGGCACCGAAAACCTGCTCCAGGCGGAAAGCCAGTACAAGGATTTCATCATCTACTTCCCCACCCACGAAATGGCCGACGACGCCCAGCTCAAGGTCTGTGCCGTGAACTTCAAGCTCATGAACGCGCCCGACCGCGATCCGACCTATACCCGCAAGGCCGCCACCGAACTGAAGAAGTTCCACCGCGATTACCCCGACAGCGAGCTGTACCCCGTCGCATCCGAAGCCTTGAGGGAAGTTGAAGAGAATCAGGCCAAGGGCGTTCAGGGGATTGCCGAATTCTACAACAAGAAGAAGAGCCTGCTTGCCGCCGAAAGCCGCTTCAAAGAGGTGGTCGACAAATTCCCCGAGTTCAGCCAGCTGGACAAGACCTTCTACCGTCTGGGCGAAGTGCTGCTGGCCTTGGATCGCCCCGAAGAGGCCTCGGTCTACTATTCCAACCTGGTGGAGGGCTTTCCCTTCAGCCCCTACTACAACGACGCCAAGGAAAAGCTGATCCTGCTGGAAAAACCCGTCCCCGAGCCCAATCCGGGGGAGGTGGAGCGGCGCATGTCCAATCTGCCCCCCAAGGACGACAACGGATCCTTTATGAATCCCATGCGCCTGCTTAGGGATATCTTTTCCGGCCGGGAAGATCTTTACGAGGTCGCCAAAAAGCGCGCCGAAGAAAGGGCCATGCGAGCTGCCTTGGCGGGAGTCGGCGCCGAGGACCAAGCCGCTGGCAGCGGAACCAACGGCCAAGAGAAGGCCAAAAAGAACAAGGGCAAGAACGAGAAGCAGGGAAACCGGTAAAGAATCTCGCCGGCCTGTCGAAATGGGATTCGAAAAGCCATTGAGCCGGCTGAGCCGCCTGTGCAAAATGCATCCGGGCGGTTCGGGCGGCTTTTTTCAATTGCCATGCCCCGAATTCTATTAGCCGATCATCATCCCACCAGCAGGCGAGTCGTCGAGCTTTCCTTTGCTGAAGAAAACGTCGAGATTGTCTCGTTTGATGACGGCGCATCCGCACTGGACTACTTGCGCGGCAACCCGGTCGACTTGGTGTTGGCCGACGTGTCCTTGCCGACGGTCAACGGATACGAGTTGTGCCGCCAAGTCCATTCCGACGGCAGCATTGCCAGGGTTCCGGTGATCCTGATGGTGGGCCGGTTCGATCCCTTCGATATGCAGATGGCGGAGGAAGTGGGCTACCACAGTCGGCTGACCAAGCCCATCGAACCTCACAATCTGGTCGATCTGGTGCGGCGCCTGACCGGCGCGGATCAGCCCGAGCCCCCGCAGCAAACCGCCGATGGTCCGCCTGCCGTGCTACTCTCGGGGCTGGGAGAAAGGAGTTCCGGAATGCTTTTCGATGTCCCTCTGGCCGAAGGAACCCAGCAAGTTGTCTTCCCTCTCAAGGTCTATCAGTGCGAGGCTGCCCCGGCACTGATCAGGCGCGACGTGATCATGCCCCTGGAGGTGCCGCTTGAAGAGCCGGAGCTCACCGAGCCCCAGCAAGAGCCGGTGGTCGAGGCGGCTCCAGCCGAAGCGCCTCCGCCGGTCGCCGCCTCCGCCGCCGAGGATGACCAGGTTGAACTCGTCATGAGCAAGCTCTCCGAAAAACTCCCCGACGTTATCCGCGCCATCCTGCAGGAAGAGAAGGGGCAGTAGGCAGTTGTCAGTTGTCAGTTGGCAGTTGGCAGTATCGTCCAAAGTACGCAAAAGATGGAAGCTTCCTAAAGCCCCGTGTTTGATCGGTTTGAATACCTGGACAGCGTCACTTCCACCAATGATTACCTGAAGGCCTTCAGCGGCGACGGAGTCCCTCGAGCGGTTCGGGCCGGGGAGCAGACAGCAGGCAAAGGGCGTGCGGGCAAGAGCTGGCTGTCCGAAGTCGGCCACGGGCTTTACGTTTCCTATCTGGTTTTCCCCGGTTGGCACCCCCGCGAAGCGCCTTACTTCCTGCAGATCGCCTCGCTGGCAGTTGTCGATTCTGTTCGCGGGATCGGCGGCAGATGGCTCGATTTGAGGATCAAGCCCCCTAACGACATTTACATTGGCTCTCGAAAGGTCTGCGGCATCTTGACAGAGCTTTCAACCTTTCAGGAAGAGATTCAGTGGGCAATCATCGGCATTGGAATCAACCTGTATCAGAAGTCCTTCCCGTCGCCTTTGCAGCAACGGGCCACATCGTTGCAATTGGAAGGATTCAGGGTGGATGCGGACAAACTGTGCCGCTTGCTGACCAATCGCCTCGAATGCCACTACCGGCACGTTGTGGCGGGTTGCGGAGAAGAACTCTCCCAGCGTTACGATCAAGAGAAGAAGTTCCTGCCAGGT
>JANQFM010000125.1 GCA_028277865.1 Acidobacteriota bacterium | reverse complement strand
TATCACCGAACACCTATATCAGTTGGTGGCCGGAAAGGCCGGTGGGCTTTGACGATCATGCCCACCCCCATCGGATGCAGTCACTGCAGGGGGACATTCAAAGCGAGGGTCGAAACCCGGACGAAACCCATGAGATTTCCGTCCTCAATGAAAACGCCATCCTGGACTTTTGGCAAGGCTTCGGCTTACAGCGGGGAGACCAAGTCTTCCAAGGCCCTCTGCCATCCTTCCATTTGGTGGAACGGAATTGCTCTTATGTGGTCGGCTCGGCATTGAAAGCGGGCGGAGGCAACATCTTTGCGGCTGTTCCCGAGTACTGGGATCCCCAACAGGTCTCTGAATTTGCTCAAAACATCAGCAGGGGTGCACCCAGATCCCGACTCTGAGGGGACTGAAGGGGAGCCCGCTCATGCGGGCCAGGTTTCGAACGCCATGGGGATTGTCAGACAGCTCAGAGGCGGGGCCAGTTGGGTTCTTGCCAGTCTGAGGTTGGACGCCGACTCAGCCCGAGATCTCGTGGGCCTGGCCGGCTCCCCGCGGCACCCGGATCGCCTCGACCATTTGCTGGACGCGGGCGGGCGGCGGCGGAGTCAGCCACGAAACTACGACCGTGACCAAGAAGTTGATCATCATGCCCGCGGTACCGATCCCTTCCGGAGAGATTCCCATCCACCAGTGTTCGACCGAGTTGAGGGCGGGAAAAGCAAACTTGAAATAGATGATATAGCCGGCAGTCACAGTGAGTCCGACCAGCATTCCCAGGATGGCGCCGTACTTGTTGACCCGCTTGGAGAAGATCCCCAGCACAATGATGGGGAAGAATGAGGCGGCGGCGAGCCCGAAGGCAAAGGCCACCACTTCGGCGACAAAGCCGGGGGGGTTGACGCCAAAGTAGCCGGCCACGCAGACGGCGAGCCCGGCCGTCACCCGGGCGGCCAGCAGCTCTCCCCTCTCGCTGATGTCGGGTAAGAGCCATTTCTTGAGCAGGTCGTGAGAGACTGCGGCAGACAGCACCAGCAGCAGGCCGGCGGCCGTGGAAAGGGCAGCCGCCAAGGCTCCCGCCGCCACCAGCCCCGCCACCCAGTCCGGCAAGCGGGCCATCTCGGGGTTGGCCAAGACCATGATGTCGCGATCGATGGTCAGTTCGTTTTGGGTGCTCGAGGCCGGGCCCACGTACTGGATGACACCATCGTTGTTGTGGTCTTGGAACGAGATCAGCCCCGTGGTTTCCCATTTTTTGAACCACTCCGGAGCGTCCTCATAGCGGATGTTGGAGATGGTCTCGAGCAGATTGGTGCGGGCAAAGGCCGCCACCGCCGGTGCGGCAGTGTAGAGGAGGGCGATGAAAACCAGGGCCCAGCCAGCCGAGCTGCGGGCTGCCGAGACTCTGGCGACAGTGTAGAATCGCACGATCACATGCGGCAGGCCGGCGGTGCCGAACATCAGGGCGAGGGTGATGAAGAGGGTATCTACAGTCCCCTTCTGGCCCGAGGTGTAGGCGGCAAACCCCAGATCCCGGTTCAGCTCATCCAGGCGGTCCAACAAGAAGCGGCCCGACCCGTCACCCAGTGTGCCGCCGAAGCCCAACTGAGGGATCAGCGTTTCGGTCATCAAGAGCGAGATGAAGATGGCCGGGACCAGGTAGGCGAAGATCAGGACGCAGTACTGCGCGACTTGGGTGTAGGTGATCCCCTTCATTCCTCCCAGAACGGCGTAGAAGAAGACGATGCCCATTCCCACGATCACCCCATAGCTGATGTCGACATCCAGAAAGCGGGAGAAGACGATTCCCACCCCGCGCATCTGACCCGCCACATAGGTGAAAGAGATGAAGATGGCACAGATCAACGCCACCACGCGGGCCAGCTGCGAGTAGTAGCGGTCGCCCACAAAGTCCGGGACGGTGTACTTGCCGAACTTTCTTAAGTAGGGTGCCAGCAGCAGCGCCAGAAGCACGTAACCCCCGGTCCAGCCCATGAGGTAGACCGAGCCGTCGCGCCCCAGGAATGAGATGGCGCCGGCCATTGAAATGAACGAAGCCGCCGACATCCAGTCCGCGGCCGTAGCCATGCCGTTGACCACCGAGGGAACCTTGTTGCCCGCCACGTAAAAATCGCTGGTCGAGCGGGCTCTGGACCAGATGGCCACACCGATATAGAGGGCAAAAGAGAGGCCTACCATGACGAAGGTCCAGGCTTGGACGTTCATCTGTGGCCTTCTTGGCGGTCGTGGACGTCATGCCGCCGGTCGAGTCGATTCATCAACCCTACGTAGACGAAGATCAGAATCACGAAGACAAGAATCGACCCTTGCTGGGAAAACCAGAAACCCAGCTTGAACCCCCCCAGTCGAAACTGGTCCAACCAGTCGGCGAAAATGATGCTCAGTCCGGCTGAGACAGCCAACCAGACGGTCAGCAGCAGAAACAGGTATTTGAGATTTTTCCTCCAATAACTCCTGTGTGAGCTCGCGGGCATCCCTGAATCCTCCCTCTCGATCGCCAAAGGGTAGCGGTTCGAGAACCTTGCATCAAGCCGGGCGCCCGCATGGCTGCTCATGTCATTGCGGATTCGCACAGCCACCGCCGCGCACAACCCGCTTCTTCATCGATTCTCCCAATCCTCCTTCCACCATTGGCGCCACTTGTCGATCTCTTTCTGGTAGCCGAATACTTGAAGCGTTTTCAAAGCCCTTGCAGCAACCGGATCATCCGTAGCCTCGGGATTGGACAGCAAAGGTGCCAGCGCGCCGATCAATTGGGGGCGGACCATTTCCGCCAGGGTCTTGCAAGCTCGGCGGCGAACCGACAAATTTCCATCTCCAAGAGATTTGATCAACTCGCGGACGCTTTCCGGGTGGGGGAAGAATCCCAGCAGCGCCACCGCCTCCTCCTTCTCATAGGATTTTTCCAACTCGCCGATTAAAGCAGCGATGCGAGGGATGGCGCGTTCTTCTTGGAGCTTCCCCAAAGATTCGGCGGCCGCCCATCGCACCAAACGGTTGGGGTCTGCCAGGGCCTCCAGCAGGGAATCGCTCATGACGGGCGACTCGAAAATCCCCACTGCCTTGGCCGCACTGACGCGAACGCCGGAATCCGGATCTTTCAAAAGAGCCGCAAGGGCAGCGATCGAGTGCCGATCGAGCATCCTGCCCAGCGCTTCGGCCGAGGCGCTGCGTACTTCGGGGCGCTCGTCTTCGAGAGCCTCCCGCAAGTCGAAAAGCGCCTCACGGTAGCGCACCCGGCCCAGAATGCGGATTGCGTCAGGGGCGCCCTCGTGCTGGGTGATGACCATCTCGGACAAAATCCGCCACTCAAGCGGGCCTCCGATCTCGACCAGCAGCGTGGAGATCTCGTAGCGCATCTCGGCATCGCTGAGCTTGAAGCATTGCGCCAGCTGGCGGGCGGCCCGCCGGGGGCGGAATCGGTTCACAACCTCGAAGGCGGCTTCGCGAACGCTCGGGTCCGTGTCGGTCAGAGCCTGGATGACGCCGTCCAGCGCACGGGCTTCCTTCCAGCCCGGCCAGTTGCCCAGTGCCCACACCGCATAGCGGCGAACCTGCGCCTCGGGATCGGAGAGGGCGTTGATCACACGGCTCAGGGCCGTGCGCCTTCCGCTCTTCTTCAAACCGATCAGGGCCGAGCGGCGCACCGAGGGCTGAGGATCATCGACCGCTGCCAACAGTCTTTTCAGTGCGCCCTCCTCCTGATGCAGGTTCCCCAGCTGGCGGACGGCAGCGGAGCGCACCTCGGCATCCGGGTCTTGCAGCAGAGGCGCCAGCAAAAGCAAGGCGCGGGCGCCGTCCAAGCGATCCAGGACGGGCAAGGCCTCCCGTCGCACCTGGGCGTCCTCATCCTTCAGCCTGGCGATCAGAAGTCCGGCGACTGCCTCTCCCTCCAGAGTGAGCAAGATCTCTGTCGCCAGGCGGCGCAGATGGGCGTCGGAGTCCGAAAGGAGGGGGATGAAGGGCTCAACGGCCTTGGGATCTTCCAGGCACTGCAACGCATCGGCAGCACTGGACCGAATCTGGGGATCCGCGTCCCGCAGTGCCCCAACCAGGGGGGCGGCGGCAGCAGAAACATTGAACTCTCCCAGCAATTCGATCGATCGGCGTCGCAGATCCTGGTCTTCGGATTCGAGATTCTCGATTAGCACCTTCTGGGCTTGTGCGAACGACCCAAGGCTCTGCAGGTTGTACCCTTCCTCCTTGAGCAACAGCAGGGACAGTTCACGGACGGGATAAGCGACCGGCTCGTCCAGGTCGCGATCCGTCAGGGGGGGATCGAGGCGAAAACGGTCTCCCAAGGCCTGGACGAGGGGCAGGACAGCTTCATCCGTTATGCCCATTTCCAAAACGGTATAGATGGCGATCAGGCGCATGCGCCAGTCAGGATCATCCTCGAGGATTCGAAGGAAGGGCGCCAGCGGGAGAGTATCGAGCTTTGCCAATCCACGGCCGATGTTCCAGGCGATCCTAAAGATGTCTTTTTCAGCATGATCCTTCAGCGCAAGATGCACACGAGTGGACTCGATCAGCACCGGAAGGGGGACTGAAGCCTCCTCCTCGAATGCCAATTGGAACAGGGCCTGGGCCGAGAGCAATTGCACCCGGGGATCATGGTTGCGCAGGGTCCGGCTGAGCATGGGCAGGGCGGATTCCCCGATCCGGGAGAGGGTTTCCGCCAACTGCTCGATCAGTTGATGGAGTTTCTCGGCTCCCAGGCCCTGATCGACGCGCACGGCGTTGATCAAGGGTCCAAGCAAGGCCGCATCAGCGGGTTCGCAACAGTACAGCCTTTCGGCTGCCTCGATCCTCACTTCGATGCGCGGGTCGGCCAGTTTCCGAATCGTCTCGTCCCTTGGAGGCGGATCCTG
>JANQFM010001072.1 GCA_028277865.1 Acidobacteriota bacterium | reverse complement strand
TCACATGTTGCGCCGGTACTCGCCCCCGACATCGTAGAGCGCATGCGTGATCTGGCCCAGGCTGCAGTGCTGGACGGCCCGCATCAGCTCGGCAAAAACATTTTTGCCCTGCAATGCCGATTCCTTAAGACGTTCCAGCGCTTCAGCAGACTGCTGGGCATGACGGCGCTGGAAATCCCCCAGGCGTTGCAGGCAGAGCTTTTTCTCTTCAGGGGTGGCCCGGGTCAGGGTCATTTCGTCCGGCGGCCTGGAGGCGGAGGGATCCTTGCTCAAGAAGGTGTTGACGCCGATGATGGGCAATTCGCCCGAGTGCTTGCGTTGTTCGTACAGCAGTGAATCGTCCTGGATCTGGCCGCGCTGGTACTGCAGTTCCATGGCGCCCAGCACGCCTCCCCGCTCGGTGAGGCGGTCGAACTCGGCCAGCACGGCTTCTTCCACCAGATCAGTCAGTTCTTCGATGATGAAGCTGCCCTGGGTCGAGTTTTCGCATTTCACCAGCCCGAACTCGCGGTTGATGATGAGCTGAATGGCCATGGCGCGGCGCACCGAATCCTCGGTGGGAGTGGTGATGGCTTCGTCGTAGGCGTTGGTATGCAGGCTCTGGGCGTTGTCGTAAATGGCCAGCAGCGCCTGCAAGGTGGTGCGGATGTCGTTGAACTCGATCTCCATGGCGTGCAGGCTGCGTCCGCTGGTCTGGATGTGGTACTTGAGCTTCTGGCTGCGCGCATTGCCTGCATAAAGCCGCCGCAAGGCCACCGCCCAGATGCGACGGGCCACCCGTCCGATGACACTGTATTCGGCGTCCATTCCGTTGCTGAAGAAATAGCTCAGGTTGGGCGCGAAGTCGTCGATCTTCATGCCCCTGGACAGGTAGTACTCCAGGTAGGTGAAGCCATTGGCCAGCGTGTAGGCCAGCTGGTGGACGGGGTTGGCGCCCGCTTCGGCGATGTGGTAGCCGCTGATGGAGACGCTGTAGAAATTACGCACGCCGTGATCGATGAAGAACTGCTGCACGTCCCCCATCATGCGCAATGCGAATTCGGTGGAGAAGATGCAGGTGTTCTGGCCTTGGTCCTCCTTGAGGATGTCGGCCTGCACCGTCCCCCGCACGGCTGACAACGCTGCGTCCCGGCACTGCTCGTACTCTTCATGGCTGAGCAGCCTGCGCACTTCCTCCCAGTTGGCGCCGCGAGCGGAGTCGGGCTGCAAGGCCTGCTCGGCCGTGATGTCCAGCCGGCCCTCTTCACGCAGGAACTTGCGGCACTTCTGGCGGATGGCGGTGTTGAAGAAAAAGGCCAGGATGGTGGGTGCGGGGCCGTTGATGGTCATCGAAACCGAGGTGGCCGGGTCGCACAAATCAAATCCGGCATAAAGCCGCTCGGCTTCCTCGACGGTGAAGATGCTGACGCCGCTTTCGCCGATCTTGCCGTAGATGTCGGGGCGCAGATCGGGATCTTCTCCGTAAAGGGTGATGGAGTCGAAGGCTGTCGAAAGGCGCTTGGCAGGCTGCTCGTCGGCCAGCAGGTGAAAGCGGGCGTTGGTGCGTTCAGCGGGGCCTTCGCCTGCGAACATGCGGGTCGGATCCTCGAAGCGCCGCTTGAAGTGGAAGACCCCGGCGGTGTAGGGGAACTCCCCGGCCACGTTTTCGGTGAGGCGCCAGAAAAGGCGGTCGCCCAGGCTTCGGTAGCGGGGCGTCATCAGCTTGGGGACGCGGCTGCCGGAAAGGGTTTGGTGGTAGTTTTCGACCTGGACGTCCTTGCCTCGCACCTGGTAGGTGAACAGCTCGTCCCGATAGCGCTGCTGCCAGTCGTCCCATTGGCGGACGAGCTGCAGGCAGCCGGGGTCGATACGATCCAGTTGGCGGTTGAAGGCTTCCATCAGGTCGGCCTGGGCAGAGGTGGCCTGTTGGACGGCCGGATCGTCGTAAGGCCCATACCCCGGATTTGCCGGTCCTGCCAAGAATTCGATCGAGCGGGCCAAGGCTTCCAGGTCGGAGGCCAGGCCGGATTGCTCCCGGGCCCAGGAGCGGTATTCCCGGCAAGCTGCGGAGATCTCGCTCAGATAGCGTTCGCGCTGAGGCGGGATGATGTGCTGGCTGGAGTCGGTGAGACGGGACTCATCGACCGGATAGCGGCTGTTCCACTCCAGCCCGAACTTGTCTTTGAGCAAGGCGATGACGTGCCCGTAGAGCGCGTTGACCCCCTTGTCGTTGAAGTGGGCGGCGCTGGTGCCGAAGACGGGCAGTGTTGCCGGATCGGCGTCGTAGGCGCCCCGGTTGCGCTGCACCTGCTTGCGGACGTCGCGCAGGGCGTCCTGGCTGCCTCGCCGGGTGAACTTGTTGATGACCACGAAGTCGGCGTAGTCGAGCATCTCGATCTTCTCGAGCTGGCTGGGAGCGCCGTACTCGGCGGTCATCACGTACAGCGAGACATCGGCGACTTCGCTGACGGCACTGTCTCCCTGGCCGATCCCCGCCGTCTCGAGAAAGACCAGGTCGAAGCCTTCCTTTCTCACCACCTCCAACACCTTGCGGATGGAGCGCGACAGCTCCCGGCGGGAATCGCGCGTAGCCAGCGATCGCATGTAGACCCGAGAGTCCTTGAGGCTGTTGAAGCGGATGCGGTCGCCCAGCAGTGCGCCGCCGGTGCGCCTTCGGGTGGGATCCACCGAAAGGACAGCTACCTTTTTGCCGCTGAAGTCGTGGACGAAGCGCCGCACCAATTCATCGGTCAAACTGCTTTTTCCGGCGCCGCCGGTTCCCGTCAGCCCTACAACGGGCACAGCCCTCGGCTGCCCTTCGGCCTTCGCCTCAAGGTCGGTCTTGCCGTCCAATTCGACCAAGCTGATGTGGCGGGCCAGGGGAAGGTAGCTTCCGTTGAGTTTGGGCTCGAAACCGCTGATGTCGTAGTCGCAGCCTTGCAGGACCAGGTTGATCATGCCTTGCAGGCCCATTTGGCGCCCGTCCTCGGGGGAGAAGATGCGGTCGATGCCGTCATCTTGCAGCTCAGTGATCTCGCGGGGGATGATCACCCCGCCCCCTCCGCCGTAGATGCGGACGTGGCAGGCACCCCGCTCATCGAGCATCTGGCGCATGTAGCGGAAGTACTCCATGTGGCCGCCCTGGTAGCTGGTGATGGCCACCCCCTGGGCGTCTTCCTGGATGGCCGCATTGACCACCTCTTCCACGCTGCGGTTGTGCCCTAAATGAATCACCTCGGCGCCCGAAGCCTGCAGGATGCGCCGCATGATGTTGATCGAGGCATCATGCCCGTCGAAAAGGGCCGCCGCAGTGACGATGCGGACAGGATTTTTGGGCTGGTAAGTCTCGCTCTTCGACATGCTTGCCTTCTCCCCGCGCTTTGCAAAACAGTTTACGTTTTCGGCAGGGTGTCGGCAAATCTTGGGGTTTCGCGCCAAGACGCAAAGACGCAAGGGTACAGATCGGTTGTTGCTGCGCAAATGGGGTGTCTGCTAGATTGACGCCGACCATGTACTGCTCACTTTCGATTGAGGGTTTCCGGGCGTTGCGCTCTTTCCGGCTCAACAACTTGAAGCGAGTCAATCTGCTCGTGGGGGCCAACAACTGCGGCAAGACGACTGTTTTGGAAGCCCTGGAACTGTTGGGATCGCGTTCGGCGGCGGATATCAAGCTGAGAGCCTTGCTCAGGAGGCGAGGAGAGGCATTGCTGGGTAAGAATGGAGACGGAGATCGGGAGTTCGACATCCGGCACTTGTTTCGAGGGCACAAGATCCAGATTGGCTCCTGGTTTCAAATTGAAGGAAAGGCGCAAGATAGCCCGCAGGATTTTTGCAGAGTGGAGATTCGCCAGTCGAAAAAATGGCTCTCGGCACACCTGTCTTTCTCGGGCGGCTCTGGGGACAACCGATTGACCGACTTGGGAGGCCTTGGACCGACGATTGACTTGAACCGCGAACGATGGAATGAAGCTGCCCGCGTTCAATACATCGGCACGGCATCCGTTTCGGCAAAAGACCTGGAAGATCTTTGGGAATCGATCGCCCTCACTCCGGGAGAGGAGATACTGATCAAAGCATTGAAAGCCATTGAGCCTGATCTGGAAAGAATCGCATTTGTTGGATTTGGCAGCATGCCTCGGTCGGCGGAAAGGGGTGGATTCATGGTTCGACGACGCGGTTCTTATCAGCCTGTGCCGATTGGCAGCCTGGGCGACGGTATTTGGAGGATGTTCACCACTGTAATGGCTGGCCTGCGGGCCAGCGGCGGCTTCCTTCTTGTGGACGAGATCGACACCGGCTTGCACTACTCTGCAATGGCCGATTTATGGAAAACCGCAGCCAAGATGTCCCAAGAAGCCGATATTCAGGTCTTTGCGACAACCCACAGCTACGACTGCGTCTACAGCCTGGCTTCGCTAGTGGCCGAAGGAAAGCACCCCGGCGTCTTCAGCATTCATCGCATAGAGCCGGATCGAGGCGAGTCCGTCGCCTTATCGGAAGATGAGATTGCCATTTTGGCCGAACGCGATATTGAAATCCGTTAATTCCAGTTCAGCTTTCAGGTATTTGCCGTGAATCGATACCAGGAAAACCGCTTGTTGGTCGAAGGCAACGATGACAAGCAGGCACTCATCCACCTCATAGACCATCACGTTACCTGGGGCAATAACAAGAATGAATGGCCCGTGCGCGTCGATGATTGTGACGGAGTCGACAACCTGCTCGAACCAGCCTTTCTTCGCGTACACCTGAAGTCTTCCGAGATTCGCCGTCTGGGGATCGTCATTGACGCCAATAGCAAGTTTGAAAGCCGGTGGCAGAGCCTACAGGATCGAGGCTCAGAGGTTTTCCTGGATTTCCCGAAGTCCCTGCCGGAAGACGGGCTGATTGTGCAAGACGCTGGAGGCAAGCGGATGGGCATCTGGGTCATGCCCGACAACCGCTCTTCAGGAATGCTGGAGGATTTCCTCTCTCACCTTGTGCCTGCGGCTTCCGAACGATTGTGGAAATTTGCCCAGGACTCGGCCAGGGAAGCAGCCGCTCTGGGTGCCGCCTATAGGGAATCGCATTCTTCCAAGGCTGCCATCCATACCTGGCTTGCCTGGGCGGATCCACCCGGCCAATCCCTGGGAACAGCCCTTTTACGGCGGTGCCTGGATCCGCATGCTCCGATGACATCTTCGTTCGTTGCCTGGTTCAAAAAGCTTTTTCAGCTTGAATCCTGAACTCCTGCCTCCGAACCGGGTGTTCTTGGTGTCCCCTCCTGGCCTCGGCCTTCTCAACTGATGACCACCGGCTCGGACTGCTCCTTATGGATGCTTTCCCGGATCACCCGGTCTGTAATCTCATCCAGGTGAGCGTGTAAGGCTTCGCTGAGTTCCTGGAACTCGGGCCAGAGGGTGTCCTCGACGAAAGACACCGAAACCCTGGCCATCACCGTGGTGTAGCGCTGCCTTCGGTAGCGGTAGGGCCGGATTCCGTAGCGGCGCAGCAGTGCGGTGAAGAGCCTTCGCGACCACATATTGGAAAAGGTGAACTTGTACTCGATGGGAGGGTCGCGCTGCTCGAATTCCTTCAGACGGGTAAGGATCCGCTCCCTGGCCTGCCCGGCAGCCATCCTCTCCCCGTCGGTCCTGGCGCCGGCAAATAGGGCCTCGATGCTTTGCAGCTTTCGTATCAGGTCATTTTCGCGCATTTCGTCCTATTCGCGACGAAGAAGATCTCGCTCGAATTGAGCAGGACATCCGAGACAATTCCCGTCATGGGGGGAAGGATCGATTCTGTGGAGACGAGGAATTTCATCAGTCTAATGGGTCGTAATGGAAGATGGCGGATACACGCCGTGGGTCCCAACAGGAGGCGACTCGGCGGAAAACC
>JANQFM010001061.1 GCA_028277865.1 Acidobacteriota bacterium | reverse complement strand
CCTCCGCCGGACGGTCGTTGTCCAGGCACACCTGCATGCCCGCCTGCTTGGCCCAGCGGGCCGCCAGAATACGGCTCGGCAAGTCCTCTCCGTCCATGTGAAGGATCTGTCCGCATGTGACCCACTCGCGGCGCAATCCGCCCTGGTAGTTGAGCTTGGGGTCGCGGCGCCACAGAACCGTCCGCTCGCCGCTGGGACGGTCCACCAGGATGACGGCGAACTGGCTGGCAGCGCCTGAAATCACCTCGACCGACGAAACGTCCATTTTCTCGCGCTCGAGATCCTGCAGGCTGAACAATCCGATATCGTCGTCCCCCACCCGGCCCACGTATTTGACCTTCAGGCCGTAGCGGGCGCAGGCAGCCCCGGAGGTGGCGGCAGGCCCTCCTCCAAGGCGGATCATCGAGTCCATTTGAATCTTGCTGTTGTGAGGGGGATAAACAGGCAGCCGGCAAATCCAGTCCACCGCGTTCATACCCAGGCTGACGACCTGGAAAGGTCTCTTCGTCGGCAAGCTAAGGTCAAGGAACTGGTCGTCCAAGGGAAGCATGGTTCAGTCCGCAGTTCGCTGATGGCAGAGGAGAGAGCCACTTAGTCGCAGAGTGATCCCATTTCTTCCTGACTCCTGACTCCTGATTCCTTCTTTTTTTGCATCCAAATTGGCGGCCCCTGCGAAAGAGTAGGTGGATGCCGCCAAAAATGGGGCATCCGGGTTCTCAATTGCTGTGAAAATGAAGTAAAGCCCTCTGGAGACGATAAACGATGAAACGATTCACCACTTCTTTTTTGACTCTGATCCCTTTGGCCCTGCTTTTGACCGCTTCCAGCGCCGCCGGCGGCCATTCCAAGGATATCGTGGACACGGCAGTCTCGGCTGGTTCCTTCAAGACTTTGACTGCTGCATTGCAGGCCGGCGGCTTGGTGGACGCCCTGCGCGGCGACGGCCCGTTCACCGTCTTCGCCCCCACCGACGAGGCTTTCGCCAAGCTGCCCAAGGGCACTGTCGAGACGCTGCTCAAGCCCGAGAACAAGGACAAGCTGGTCAATATTCTCACCTACCATGTCATCAAAGGAAGCGTGGCTTCCAATCAGGTCCAAAACGGAGCAAAAGCCCCGGCTCTGAATGGGCAAAACCTGCGCTTTTCGACCGCCTCCGGTGTCCAGGTCAACGATGCCAAAGTGGTCAAGGCCGACATCCGCTGCAAGAATGGAATCATACACGTCATCGACAGCGTGATTCTTCCCAGCGAGTAAAAGCGGGGCTTCATCGGGCGCCCCGGCGCCCCTGATGAGCCTCACGCAGGCACTTGCAGTGCCTTCCCACAGGCAAGGATGCTTGTGCCCACTCTGGGTTTGAAAAGGCTCTGTAGAGTGGCACAGCATCTTGCCTGTGGAAGGCACTGCAACAAGCCAAACCCCTGGAATGAGTAGTCCTGGAGACTTGCCCCGGCCCTTTGCCTGCCTGTAGCCTACAATTTGGAGACCAGTGAAATCTGCACTGCTGAACCGAGTCGCCGGCGGAGACCCCGAGGCTGTCGAAGAATGCATCGATACCTACGGGGGCTTGCTGTGGTCCATCGCCCGCCGCCTTTTTTCCGACAAGGCCGAGGCAGAAGATGCGGTACAGGAAGCCTTCATCCACTTGTGGCAAACCGCTTCGCGATTCGACCCGCAGCGCAGTTCCGAAAAGACTTTTGTGGCCATGATCGCCCGGCGCCGCATGATTGACCGCCTGCGCCGTGCCCAAAGCCGCCCCCGCACCGAGTCCATCGATGAAAGGCTGGTCGAGCCGATCAGCCGGCATCATCACCAAATCGAGCAAAATACCGAGGCGTCCATTGCCCTGAAAGCCTTGAACAAACTGCAGCCAAAGCAGCGCAAAGTCCTATTGCTATCCATTTATCAGGGACTTTCGCACGGGGAGATTGCAAAGGCCACCCGCATCCCGTTGGGTACCGTCAAGTCCTACATCACTCGCGGGCTGGCAGACGTTCGTCAGACACTGGTTGCTTCCAATGCATTCTCAAGTTCAGGCAGGAGGACGAGCCCATGAGAGACCCTCGAGATCGCCTGCAGGAATTGCTGGCCTGCCGAGCCACACAGGAACTGGATGCAAGTGAAAAGAAAGAGTTGGTGCAGCTTCTCCAAGACCACCCCGACTGGGCTGCCGACAGCTTTGAACTTACGGCGGCAAGCCTGGAATTGGCCTTGAACGAACAATCCCCCCCTCTGCCCGAATCCCTGCGCCGCAAGGTCGCAGCCGATGCCCGGCAATATTTTTCAAAAACCCGGCAGCCCTCCGAGCCAATCCGCTTGGTCCAGCCGTCCAAAGCGCAGGAGCCTTCCGGAAATGCACCTGGCGCCACCCGCCAATCGGCCCTTTGGATGGGATGGCTGGCTGCTGCGGCACTTCTTGTGGTGACCCTGATGAGCTGGCTTCCAGGCTTGCTTCAGTCCCCCGCCGGCCCCTTGCAGGCCCGCCAGGAATTGATGGCCCAGGACTCCGAAGCCCTGATCCTGGATTGGCAGGCCACCGAGGATCCGGCTGCCCAAGGCGCTTCGGGGGACGTGCTGTGGAGCGTACAGCAGCAGGCCGGGTTCATGCGCATCCAGGGACTGCAGCCCAACAATCCCAGTCGCCGGCAATACCAGCTTTGGATCTTCGACCGCCTCCGCGATGAGCGCTATCCCGTCGATGGAGGGGTATTCGACATCCCTGCTGGCGCCGACGAAGTGATCGTCCCCATTCAGGCCAAGCTGCCGGTTTCAGAAGCCCACCTTTTCGCCGTCACTGTCGAACAGCCGGGGGGAGTGGTGGTCTCGTCGCGCGCTAGAATCGTCTTGCTGGCCAACCGAGACCCGGGCTGAGAGTTTCGCGCCAAGACTCCAAGGACGCAAAGCAGGGATGGAACTTGATCTTTGCGACTTTGCGGCTTGGCGCGAAATCCTTTCTTTGCTGAGATGAATGTTGAGAATCGTTGCTTTGACGACCAAGCCGAAGCCTTTGACCGCCGGGCCGGTCTGCCGGAAGAGTTTTGCCCTCGGGTGGCTCAAGCGGTAGTCGAACTGAGCGGGGCGGCTGCCGGAGATCTGCTGCTGGAAATCGGCGCCGGGACGGGGCAGATCGGACGCCACCTGCAGGGAATGGTCCGCTACCTG
>JANQFM010001055.1 GCA_028277865.1 Acidobacteriota bacterium | reverse complement strand
ATGACTTGGCGAAAGCCGTCCGCAGCACGGTCCAGGGCCGTCTCCCAGTCCGATTCGTGCAAACGGCCTTCCCGGTCGCGCAGCAGGGGTGTCTTGAGGCGTTCGGGATGCTGTACAAAGTCGAAGGCGAACTGGCCCTTGACGCACAAAGCGCCCCGGTTGGCGGGGCCATCCATGGCGGGCTGGATGCCCACCATCTTCTCGCCTTTGGTCAGGATGTCCACCGAACACCCGACACCGCAGTAGGTGCAGATGCTGCGGGTCTTGTCGATCTGACCGGGAACCTCGGCATGTGCCAGGGCTTTGCGGTCGGCCAAGGCGCCCGTGGGGCAGGTCTGGACGCACTGCCCGCAGAAGGTGCAGGCCGAGTCTTTGAGCATGCCCTCAAATTCAGTGATGATTTGGGTTTCGAAGCCCCGGTTCATCACGTTGATGGCGTGATCGCCCTCCTGTTCGGCGCACACGCGCACGCACCGGTAGCAGGAGATGCACAAGTCATAGTCACGCAGGATGAAGGGATTGTCGTCCTGCTGGTTGCTTTGTCCCGATTGATGGCCCTTGAAGCGTCCGGTTCGGGCTGAGTAGCGGTCGGCCAAATCCTTTAACTCTTGGGAAGCGAAGCCGCGCAGCGGGTCGACGTCGACCTCCCGGTTTTCCGAGACCACCATTTCGAGCAGGATCCTGCGGTAGTCCTCGATGTCCCGGCTGCGGGTGCGCACCCGCATGCCCGCCGAGGCTTGGGTGGTGCAGGAGGCGACCGGGTTTTTTACCCCCTCCACCTCGACAACGCACAGCCGGCATCCGCCAAAGGATTCCAAGCGGGGGTCGTAGCAGAGGGTCGGGATGTCGGCCTGATGGCGCTGGGCAACCTGATAGATGGTCTCGCCCGGAGTGAATGCCACGTCTTGCCCGTCGAGGGTGATGATCGGCTGGGGGCTGGAGGCCGGGGGCTGGGGGCCGGGGGCTGGAGAAGAGCCTTCGGATTGCCTTGCTTCAATTTTTCTCATCTTTTTCTGCCCCCTCTTCTGCCTCCCTCTGCGCCTTTGCACCTCTGCGTGACCAAGGTCAAAGGCCGACAGAGTGTACACTCTGCCCGACTCCCGACTCCCTTTCTCTTACCCTCCGACGTGCGCCCTGACCTGCTCCGGGAAGTACCTGACCAGGCTGTCCACGATCAAAGGCGCCGCCATCCCCAACCCACAGGCGCTGGTGGCCTTCATGGTGCGCGACATGTCTCCGACTTCGGCCAGCCAGGCTTCCAAATCGCCGGGGCCCGCCTCTCCGGCCAGCCTTTCGGTGAGCCGTGTGGTTCCGATGCGGCAAGGGAAGCACTTTCCGCAGGATTCCTCGGCGAAAAAGGCCATCGCCTGACGAGCCACCTCGACCATGTCCCTGCTGTCGTCTAAGACCATGATCCCGCCGGCGCCCAAGAAAGAGCCATGCTGGCGGACGCTGGGCTCGTCCAAGGATACGTCCAGGTCATCGCCGGCCAAGAAACCGCCCGACAGGCCGGCCATGGTGACCGCCTGGAAGCTCCGTCCAGGGGGCGGTCCGCCTGCCCAATGGTTGAGCAGGGTTTTGAGCGGAAATCCGAAGGGGACCTCGTAGTTGCCGGGCCTCTGCACGTCTCCCGACAAGCTGATGACTTTAGTTCCGGCCTGGCCGTTGAGCCCCAGGCTGCGGTACCAATCAGAGCCCTTGCGCAAGATGGGAGGGGCGGAAGCCAGGGTCTCCACATTGTTGACCACGGTGGGCAGGTCTTCGTAGCCGTGGGTGACCGGAAAAGGCGGGCGGTTGCGGGGAAAGGGGTGCTTGCCTTCCAGGCTGTTGAGCAGCGAGCCCTCCTCGCCGCAGATGTAGGCGCCGGCGCCCCGCCTCAAGTGGAGCCGGAAGGTGCAGCCGCTTCCCAGGATGTCTTCCCCCAGCAGTCCTGCTTCCTCAGCTTGGCGAATGGCCTCTTCCAAGATGGCCATGATTTCCGGGTACTCATAGCGGAGGTAGATGAACCCGCGCTCAGCGCCGACGGCATAGCCGGCCAGGGCCATTCCCTCGATCACGGCATGGGGGTCGTATTCCATCAAGGCCCGGTCCTTGAAGCAGCCCGGCTCGCCTTCGTCGGCGTTGCAGACCACTGTCTTGGGGCTGCGCTCCGCCTCGGCCACGGCTTTCCATTTGGTCCCGGTGGGGAAGCCTGCACCGCCGCGTCCGGCCAGCTTGCTGTCGGCGATCTGCTCGATGACCTCGAGCGGCTTCATTTGGCTGAGAGCCTTTGCGAGCGCCTCGTAGCCTCCCGTGCGGCGGTAGCCGTTTAAGGTGGCTCGGCCGGGCTCGCGGATGGAGGCGAAAACGCATTCCTCCAAGCCGTCCGGGTTGGGAGGCGGCAAAGGAGAAGGTCGCATGGCCAGCGAATCTATTTGGGTTCCGACCATGACTCCGTTTCCCCAGATGACTGGAACAGGCTCATCGCAGCGTCCGGCGCAGGGCATTTGAACAGCACCGTCTTGCCGCAGGGCCTGCAGCAACTCCCGTCCTCTTTTCAGGCAGCAAATCGGTCCCGTGCAAACGCGCGGCTGATTGAGCCCGCCCGATGTGCGGGAGAAATGATGGTAGAAGGTCACCGTCCCGAATAGCTCGGCCAATGGGATCTTCAAGGCTTTGGAGACGGTGCGGATGGCTTCTTCGGAAAGGTGGCCGTCTCGAGCATGGAAAGCGTGCAGCAGCGGCAGCAGCGGCGCTGGCTGATTGCGCCAACTGTCGATGAGTTCCTGGTCGGAAGGAAGGCCCATAGAGTCGATTGTAAATTCCGAGCCGAACGAGGGTCAAGGAATCCGGCTGGCCACGAAGGCACAGAGTCCCAAAATAAGCGAGAATAGAGCCTAGAGCGGATCTCACGCAAAGCCGCATGAGGATGGCCTGCGAGCCAAGCTGAAACCATGAGCCCGCCTCCACGTTTGGAGGCGGGTTCAACCGGGAGTGGGGGGAGAGTTCACTCCCTGATTCGCCTCACTTAGATGGAGGTGCTGGACTGTTGAGTTCAGTCCGGGAAAAGACTTCGTGCGCAATGGAGGGCCACGTGCCGGGCTCGTCCCGGTCGGGCCGTGTCTAGTAACCAGACCCGGTTCAAAAAACGCTATCGCCACCACGGAGCTTGATTCCGTGGAGCGATGTTTCATGGCTGGGATCCCAGTCGCCGGCAATTCCCCCCAGCCCAGGCAAACCCAGGCTGCGCAGGAAACATCGCCCCGCCGAGACAAGCTCGGGGGTGGCATTATGCTTTTTGCCCGGTTCTGGTTTCCAAACATGACCCGACCGGGACGAGCCCGGCACGTGGCCTCATGTTCTCCACGTTAGTTTTTTCCTTAGGTGAGCAGCATTGGGATTAGGGCGGGCTAAGCCGCTTCGCTCGTACATATTCGGTTAACCTGTCCCAATACCGCTGATTTGACGGAAGCACATGCTATGAAGCCTGGCAAGCCGCCACCGTCGGGCCCGCCCCGGCGGAGC